>CAJXRJ010000068.1 GCA_913058555.1 uncultured bacterium | reverse complement strand
GCGTCAGATGTGTATAAGAGACAGCCCCCGAACTCCGAGCCAGCACCCGATCCCGACATACGGGCCATCACCGTCGAGCCGTCCTCCCCCAGGAAGGTCAGCTCGCCCCGGCGTGCGCCCGTGAGTGCTGGCGCGCCCGCCACGAGCCAGTTTGGCCCTGCCGTCCGCTCGATCACCGCGAGCCCCTCGCCAATGCTCGGTGGTGTCGGAAGGTAGACCGGATACACGCGGGCGGATGCGGGCTCGAGCTCCAGGATGGACGAGTTCCACCACGCCGGGTGCCACAGGTCGTTGTCCGGGACACCGATCATCACGTTCTTCTGGCCCGACGGAAGCGTGCGCGCCGCGAAGGTCAGCTCGGCTTCGCCGATGAACTGCTGGCCTTCATAGGCGAACCAGTTCCGGACGCCCGTCAGGGGGTCGACCGAATCGATGTGCAGTTCGCCGTTGGACGTCGAGCTCTGTCGGGCCACGAAGAGCTCCACGGCGCCGTCGTTGTCGCTATCGACGGCAAAGAGGCCGCTCACGATCTGCCCCGTTGCATGCAGCACGCTGGGCGCTGCGCCTGAGCTGCTGACAAGGTGGACGCGGCCTTGGGCATCCGCGGCGACAAGCTCAGGAGCCCCATCGCCGTCGATGTCACCAAGCCCGTGGACCCGAGAACCGAAGCCGGTCACACCGGAGGGTGCGGGGATCACGTCGATCGAACCTTGGGCGAGCGTGCAGGGTGCGAGCCCCGCGGACGCGAGGGCGAGGGAGATGGCGATCCGGTTCATGATTGCAATGTGGTAGGGGCCTTACTGTCCGTAGGTACGAGTGTCTCGGCACCTGTTATCGCTCTACAAATTGCGCGAAAACTTGCTCGCGGAGGCCTGCCATCGCCGCCACGCCACGGCCCGTGTCGCCCGCAAAGCGGGCACGCTTTAGTACCCTGGGCGCCACCCGATGGCCTTTGCGATTGCCGTTCAGTTTCTCCTGCCGCTAGGACTGGTGGCCGGATTGGCGTTCGCCCCGATTCGTAGCATGATCGAAATGGTTGTGCGCGTCGTGGCGACTGCGGCAGTGGTTGCCGCGCTCGCTCTTGTGGCCGTATGGACCGTGCTGCCGGGGTCATTGCCCTGGCTCTATGGTGTGCTCGGTCTCTTTGGTGTGGGCGCGAGGGTTCGATCATCCACCAGGCGTCCGTCATCCACCGGTCGCCCAGTAGAGAGCGCTTTAGGGTCCGCCCTTTCCTTGGCCATCACGGCGCTCTACTCCACGCTTGGCGCCCTGGGATTGGCACTGGCGGCGATGGCCCTTCAGGGTCGAAAGCTGCCGCCAGTGGATTCGGTGGACATCCCATTGCCGTTCGAAGAGGGGCTCTTCTTGGTTGTGAATGGGGGGGCAAGGGAGTTGATCAACGCCCACATGAAGACCCTGGATGAAAGCGTGCCCCGCTTCCGTGCCTTCCGCGGTCAGTCCTACGGCTTGGACCTCGTTCGAATCGATCGATGGGGCCTGCGCGCTGTGGGCTTGCAGCCAAGCGATCCAGCGGACTATGCCATCTTTGGGAATCCGGTCTACTCGCCCTGCGAGGGAACGGTCGTCTCGGCTCGGGGTGATCGTCCAGACATGCCGGTACCCCAGGTGGATTTGGAGGTTTTCGAGGGCAACCACGTTTTGATCCGTTGCGGCGACTTCGATCTTCTGCTCGCCCACTTCCAGAACGGGACCGTCCAGGTGAGTCGGGGCGAGCGGGTGCATCCGGGCCAGCTGCTTGGGCGAGTGGCGAACTCGGGGCGCACCGGCGAGCCCCACCTGCATTGCAGCGCACAGCGGCCTGGCACGGAGGCGGAGCCGTTCTCAGGCGAGCCTCTTTCGCTGACCATCAACGGACAGTTCGCGGTGAGGAACCAGCGTTTGGGGGCCTCCCCAAGATGAAGGTCACGCCCCTTGCCATCGACATGAAGAGGAACGAATCGGCTCACTCGGTGATTGTGCCGGCCCTCCAGTACCTCGGTCTGACCTTCGCCGCTGGGTTCGCGCTCGGGATCGTGCGAACCCTGTGGTTGGTGCCCTACGTCGGTGAGCGCACGGCGGAACTCATCGAGTTGCCCATGATGGTGCTCGTCTCTTTCGTGGCAGCGGACTTTGTCGTGCGGCGGCGCCGCAGTGCTGGGCTCAAGCGCCGCATCGCCATCGGCGTGGTGGCGCTTCTCGTGATCCTGTCGGCGGAGCTGGGCTTCGTTGCCCTGGTGCGAAACCAGACTCCGGCCGACAGCATGGCTTCGCGTGATCCCGTTGCGGGTGTCGCGTACCTGCTGGCGCTCCTGATGTTCGCTGCCGCCCCAGCGTTGCTCATGCTCATTCGCCGTGTCCCGGAGAGCCGTGGGGCCTGATGACGCGGAGTGATGGGGAGCCGCGAGCTCAGATCGGTATCTTGGGATCCCTATGCGGGGCGAGGCCGCTCTTCCAAGGGAGTGTGGGCGCTTGCGGTGCGCCGCAGGAGCAGGAGTCCGCCGACGGAAGCCGCCATGGAAGCGACGAGGATCGCTAGCTTCGCCGCGCCGAGCTGGGGGCCGGAGTCGAAGGCGAGGTCGGAGATGAAGATCGAGACGGTGAACCCGATGCCGCCCAGCATCCCGATCGAGGGGATGTGGTGCATCTTGATTCCGGCGGGCAGTTCGCCGATCCCGAGGCGCAGGGCGAGCAGCGTCGCGAGCGTGATACCGAGGGTCTTGCCGAGGACCAGGCCGAGGGTGACGCCCCAGAAGACGTCGCTTTGAACAGACGATTGAACCCCTGCGAGGTCGAGCGCGATGCCGGTATTGGCCACCGCGAAGAGGGGAAAGACGATGAAAATCACGATCGGGCGAAACCCCCGGTCGACGCGATCGATCACATCGACACCGCGCATGGGGGCCCCGGGCACCAAGACGCCCGCCACCACGCCAGCGATCGTGGCGTGCACGCCCGACTTGAGCGTGAAGTACCACATGAGCGCACAGATGGGCACATAGGCAAGCGGGTGGTCGAAGCGTGCGAGGCGCATCCCGAAGATCACGACCACGCACCCGACGGCAGCGCCTAGCATGCCGATGGACAGTTGGCTCGTGAAGACCGTGGCGATGATGAGGATGCCACCGACGTCGTCGGCGACCGCGAGGGTCAGGAGGAACAGCTTCGCGTGCACCGGAACGCGCGGACCAGCGAGCGCGAGCACGCCTAGCGCGAAGGCCGCGTCCGTCGCGACGGGGATCGCCCAGCCGCCGCGATCGGCCGGGTCGGTGGCGATCGCGAGGTAGATCAGGATGGGGCCCAACATCCCGCCGAGTGCGGCAAGGGCGGGAAGGGCGGCTGCCCGAGGCGAGCGCAGCTCACCTCGGACGAGCTCCCGCTTGATCTCCACCCCCGCACGCAGGAAGAACAGCACCATCAGGGCATCGTTGACCCAGCCGTGAAGACTGAGGTCGATCTCGAAGAACCCCAGTTGGAGCGCGAAATCCTGTTCCCAGAATTCGTGGTAGCTGTGGCCAGACACGTTGGCCCATACAAGGCCAACGATGGTGCCGATCGCGAGGATCGCGGCGGGGACCCACGGTTGTCGCAGCATCGACTTTGGGCCTCAGCGAACGATCGTCACGGGATAGGGACTGTGGTGAGTAAGGTAGCTGGCGACGCTGCCAAGGACGAGCTGCGTCAGCGGGCTCCGGCCGCGGGATCCCACGACGATGAGCTCGGCGTCTTCGGTGCGTGCCACGTCCAGGAGCACCGACCGGGCGTCGCCGCTGACCAATTGATGACGAAACGCCAGGCCCGCGGCTTCTAGCTTGGCTCCGGCGACCTTCAGGTGATGCTCGGCCATTTGCACCAACTCGCGCTCTGCCGCGTCGCCGAGCTGTTCCCGTGCGACACGGCACGACACCAGCAAGATCTCCGTTTCAGTGTCAGAGAATGCGCGAACGCACCAATCGAGAGCGCGATCTGAACCCGCCGAACCATCGATGCCAATGACGACCTTGTGCAGCATTCAATGATGGTAGCACGGTTCTTGCGCAGCTCTGTGCCATCCCATTCTGCCCGTACCGTGTCCCCGATCGACGGGCTTTCCATCTGACCCTCGAGCGGCTGGCCGATCTGGACTGGTAGCGGTGGAGGTGGAGCACAGCGCCAGGGGGGTGACCCGATTCGACTTCCGAATTGGGTAGTCGCCGCCCGTGGCTGGGCAGCCCCTGGGCGGCGAGGGGGCCCCATGCGCTAGCACGTCAAGGGCCACCTATTCAGCCGTTGGCAACGCGTGTAGTCTCGGAGCGAAGGCGAAACGGTCGTTTGCTACATCTCCGGCGCCTCCAAACGCTGGCGGCCATCTAGCAGGCCGTTGAACAATTCAACTATCCAGAAAACCGCCCCTCGAACGCCTCGCGGCGTTGCCCAGACCCTCCAGATAACTCGCTATTCGTCGATCTGTGCGCCTTGCGAGGCGTCCGATGGACGACATTCTGAATAGCCGACTTGTTCAACGGCCTGCTAGGCCGTCCTACCTTCCTCTCCCTGCTAATATGAACGCTCACTACAAATCGCTGATCTGCGCGGCGACCATGCTCGCACTCAGCGCCGTCACCGCGGAGGCACAGGTCACCTATGTCGACGCCGACACTTCGAACCAACCAGGCACGACCAACACGACTTGGGCCGATGGTTCCGCCTTCACGCCCCCGATGATGGGCGGCACCGTCCCGGCGGACAACCAGTGGTGGGAACGCACTGGCTTCGCCAATGGAGGCGATATTCTGGCGGTCAATGGCGGCTCCGACGTCCCGGTTATCCGAACGACGATCTCGGGCCTGACACCGGGGGCAAGCTACGATGTCTTCGTGTACTACTGGTGGGCCGATACGTTCGGCAACGGCCAGTGGGACCTGGGCGCCGGCTTCACGCAGGCCGGTATCACCCACTTCCTTTACGACGATGGCTCGCCCATCACCACTCCCTTCGCCAACGGGCCCATCCTGATTGTGGAGGGGAACAGGGACATGTACGAGTACTACGTCGGGTGCACGAACGCGACACCGGCCGGCACCATCGATGTCTACATCGACGACAATCCCGGCAACGATGACCGCAGCTGGTACGACGGAGTCGGAACAGCCTCTTCAAGCTGCCCCGGCGGCAACGTCGGGTCCAACTACTGCACGGCGGCCAACAACTCGAGTGGCGCTCCGGGCGTCATGTCTGCGACGGGATCAGATGTGGCGGCTGCCAACAACTTGACCCTTCGTGCATCGTCGCTTCCGCTCAACCAGTTCGGCATCTTCGTGACGTCGCGGATGCAGGGCTTTGTCCCGGGTGCCGGCGGGACCAGCAACGGAAACATCTGTCTCGGTGGCGCGATCGGGCGCTTCACCCTGGGCTCACAGATCGTGAGCTCCGGAACGACGGGGGAGTTTGCGCTGCCCATTGACCTGACCATGATCCCGCAGGGCAGCGGCGTGGTCACCGTCTTGGCGGGCGACACCTGGAACTACCAGGCGTGGCACCGGGACCAAACGGGTCTCGGGTCGAACTTCACCGACGGGCTGCAGATCGTCTTCAACTGAGATTCGCAGGCCGTCGCATCGCGTCGGCCGTCCGCAGCCAACTGACAAGCCGGAATGCGTCCAGCGCGCACGTCCGGATCCGTGGGCGGGCCTTGGGGAATGACTCCCTGGGCCTGCCCGCTCTGCGAATCATGGGCCACCTCGTCAGGCTTGCCCCTCCTGAGTGCATCACGGGCAGGTCCTCACACTGCGCCCGATCGCGTGGGCTCAGGAACCTCCCAACTACCAACCTCTCCAGCCGATGAAGCCATTCCGCGCCCTGAACATGACCCTGAGTGCGGGGGCATGCTCCCTGCTCGTCGCGAGCGCCAGCGCCCTCGACGAGGTCGCCGGGTCACTCGTGACCTTGACGAGCTCCGGCACGGCCCCCAATGGAGCGTGGTCTTGGTTCGGGGACGAGCGGGCGATCATTGACGACAGCGACCCGAACAACACGCTGCTCCTCGTTAGCTCCATCTCCTCCGCGGCCAGCGGAAGTCCAGAGAGTGGCGATGTCGATCTCCTATGGCTGAACATGGATACCGGCGTCCAGGGCGAGTTCGAGCTGCACCATCGCTTCGAGCGGGACGACCACAACTCGGCGGCCCTCTACATCCGGCCAGACGGTCGCTATGTGGCCTCCTACACGCGGCACGGGACAGACGACTTCATGTACTGGCGCGTGTCTACGAATCCCCATGACCCGACGGCATGGGACCCCGAGCAGTCGATGGACGCGTCGGGCACCAGCACGAGGAACGCGACGTACAACAACCTGTCCTACCTTCCGAACGACAACGGTGGGTCCGGTCGTCTCTACGACTTCACGCGGGCGGTGAATTGGAATCCCACCATTCTCACCTCCTACGACCAGGGGGACTCTTGGACGCAGGAGGGATTGCTGCTGTCTTCGGCGGGTTCCATCAGGCCGTACATGCGGTACTTCAGTGACGGAAACCGAATTCACTTCACCGCGACGGACGGCCACCCCCGTGACGTCAACAACAGCATCTACCACGGCTATGTGGAGGATGGTCAGCTCTTCCGTTCCGACGGCGTGGTGATTGACAGCAATCTCTTCGATAGCGCGGCCGTCACGCCCCAGAGCCTGACCACGGTCTTTGCTGCGAACACTGTCGTCGGCGGCATCCCCATGACCCGCGCATGGAACATCGACGTTGCCATCGATTCGAGCGGCGACCCCTACTGCATCTTCCAGGCGCGCTTGGATCCAGGGACACTCAGTGGAGGCCAGGAGAGCCTGGACCATCAGTTCTTCTACGCCCGCTACGACAGCGGCCTGAACTCCTGGGCGGTTCACCCGCTGGCGGCGGCGGGACGGGACATCTACGCGGCCAGCCCCAATGGCTCGGAGGACGACTACACGGGCCTCGCTGCGCTGGACCCAACGGATCCGGATACGGTCTTCATCTCCACTGATATCGATCCGGGAAGCGGCGTGCCGCTCGACCGGTACGAGATCTTCCGGGGCCGGACGACCGATGGGGGGGCGACCTGGGCATGGGACCCGATCACCGCCAACTCCTCCGTCGACAATATCCGTCCGATCGTGCCCCAATGGGCATCGAGCGACACGGCGCTGGTCTGGATGCGGGGTGCGTACTCGACGTACACCAGCTGGACGACCGAGGTGGTGGCCATCACCGAGATCACGGGGCTGGTGACGGTTCCGGGGACGGCGCAGGTCACCTATGTCGACGCCGACACCTCGAACCAGTCGGGGACGACCAATACGACCTTCGCCGACGGATCCGCGTTTGCGCCCCCGATCACGGGCAGCACCGTTCCAGCCGACAACCAGTGGTGGGAGCGCACCGGATTCGCCAACGGCGGCGACATCCTGGCGGTCAATGGCGGCTCGAACGCGCCGGTGATCCGGACGACGATCTCGGGCCTGACACCGGGGGCTAGCTACGACGTCTACGTCTATTACTGGTGGGCGGACCCGTTCGGAAACGGCGAGTGGGACCTTGGCGCAGGACTCACGCAGGCCGGTATCACCTACTTCAGTGCTCTCGATGGTTCGCCCATCTCCAATCCCTTCGCCAACGGGCCCATCCTGATCCAGGAGGGCAACAGGGACATGTACCAGTACCACGTCGGCGCCACGATCGCGGCCGCCGCTGGGACCATCGACGTGTACGTCGACGACAACCCCGGCAACGATGACCGTTCCTGGTACGACGGAGTCGGTACCTCGCCCATCAGCCTCGGAGGAATCGGGGCCAACTACTGCGTGGCCGCAAGCAACTCGAGTGGCTCTCCGGGTGTCATGGCCGCAACGGGATCGGATCTCGCGGCGGCCAACAACGTGACCCTCCGTGCGTCGTCTCTGCCGCCCAACCAGTTCGGGATCTTCGTGACGTCACGCACGCAGGGTTTTGTGCCTGGCGCAGGCGGTACCAGCAACGGGAATATATGTCTCGGTGGTGCGATCGGTCGCTTCACGCTGGGCTCGCAGATCGTGAGTTCCGGCGCGACGGGGGAGTTCACGCTCCCCATCGATCTGACTATGATTCCCCAGGGCTCGGGCTTCGTCACCATGATGGCGGGAGACACCTGGAACTACCAAGCATGGCACCGGGACCAGGTAGGCCTCGGGTCGAACTTCACGGACGGCCTGCGAATCGTCTTCAACTGAAGCCGGCGTCTGGCGGTCTGACCGCACCGACCGCAGTTGGGCCTCCTTCGGATGCGGCCGTGACGCGGGCGCTCCCCCCGCCGTGCCGTTCTGGTGCTGTGCCTTGGCGAAGCGTCCAGCTAGACTCCCGACCGCCTATGAAGACGACCACGAGATTCACGGCGGCGTGTCTGACCGCTTGCCTTGCCGCCTGTGCGGCCTCGCCTTCCCTGCGACCGAAGGACGATGGGTGGGCGCCTCTCCCGACGAAGGCGCAGCTCGCGTGGCAAGAGGCTGAGTTCGGGGTTGTGTTTCACTACGACTTGCACACGTGCGCCGACGGGCGCTACGTGCAGAGCAAGAACCGGGTCACGGCGTTCCAGGCGACCGATCACTTCACGCCGGAGGAACTCGATACGGATCAATGGGTCCGCGCGGCCAAGGCGGCGGGAGCGCGGTTCGCGATCTTAACCGCCTCCCACGAGACCGGCTTCAGGCTCTGGCAATCGGACGCTAACCCGTTCTGCTTGAAAGCGGTCGAGTGGGGGGATGGCGAGCGGGACATCCTGGCTGAGTTCCATGCGTCCTGCCTCAGGCACGGGATCAAGCCGGGCGTCTATCTCGGTACCCGGTGGAACGCGAAGCTCGGGGTCTACGACTTCAAGGTCACTGAGCGCAGCACGATGACCCAGGACGAGTACAACCGGCTGATCGAGGAGGAGGTGACGGAGATCTGTACCCGGTACGGGGACTGGTTTGAATTCTGGTTCGACGGCGGCGCCCACGGCCCTGCCCAAGGGGGCCCCGACGTCCTGGGGATCGTCGAGGAGCATCAGCCGGAGGCGGTCTTCTACCACAACCTGGAGCGTGCCGATGCGCGGTGGGGCGGCTCGGAGTCGGGCACAGTGCCGTATCCCTGCTGGGCGACCTTTCCCTATCGGGCGACCGGGGCCGGCGAGACTGCCCGTGCGGAGATCGGCGCCAACGGATTCGCCCTTCTCAAGACCGGGGATCCCGACGGCGACTACTGGCTTCCAGCGATGTCGGATGCGCCATTGCGCGGCCACGGCGGCCACGAGTGGTTCTGGGAGCCGGGTGACGAACGCTTGATCTACCCGCTCGAGCGTCTCGTCGACATGTACTGCCGATCGGTCGGCCACAACTCGACGCTCATTCTCGGCCTCACCCCCGACGATCGCGGCCTATTGCCGGATGCGGATGTCGCGCGCCTGCACGAGCTGGGCGCCGCCGTGGAGTCGATGTTCGCAAACCCTGTGGCCGTGTCCGTGGCCCGGGCCCAGGGCACGATGGTGGACGGGATGGTCGAGCTGGCGCTGCCGGCAGCGCGTGAGTTCGACGCGGTCGTCCTGCAGGAGGACATCCGCAAGGGCGAGCGCGTGCGCGCCTACGAGCTCCAGGTCCTGCGCGCCGGGGAATGGTCAACGATCGGCGAGGGTACCTGCATCGGCCACAAGCGAATCCACTGCCTCGAAAGCCCACAAAGCGGGGAGGCCCTGCGCCTCGTCGTGACGGACTCGAAGGGCGTCCCTTGCATTCGATTCATCGGGGCCTACTGGTTCGCCAGAGAGGGCTGAGGGGGCCGGTGATCGGTGATTGGGGCCGATGGGAGAGGGCGCCAGGTGCTGGGTTAGGTGAACTAGGCAGCGGATGGGGGCGAGGAACGGCCGTGATCCGGTAGTGTGGCCACGATGCGCCACGTTACTCCAATCCTCGATCGCCGGAAACTCCTCGCAGCGGGGGCCGCGATTGCGGTCGCACCGTTGTCCTTCTCCCGCTCGGCCTTTCGCGCCGAGCCGATCCGCATTGGCGTGATTGGGCTCGGAATACGCGGGAGGAGGCTCTTAGCCAACGCCTTCCTCAAAAGCGACGGGTTCCGGGTGACCATGATCTGCGACGTCGATGAGACACGCCGGTTGGATGGCAAGGAGCGCGTCGACAAGCACTACGGGAACACGGCATGTGCCGTCACGGGCAGGCACGAGGAGCTCATCGCCAGCGACCAAGTCGACGCGGTGGTCATCGCGACGCCGGACCATTGGCACACGCACCAGATCCTCGACGCGTGCGCAGCGAAGAAAGACGTCTACTGCGAGAAGCCGTTGACGCTCACGCTGCGGGAGTCGCAGATCGTGATCGAGGCGGTTCGGAAGTCGGGGGTTGTCTTCCAGACCGGTAGCCAGCAGCGGAGCGAATTCGGGCACCGCTTCGTGAAAGCGGCCGAGGCGGTACGTGCCGGTCGTATCGGGCGCGTGCTCAACGTCAACGTCGGCGTTGGTGACTCACCGGTTTGGTGCGACTTGCCGAGCGAGCCGTTGGAGCCGGGCCTCGACTGGGATCGCTGGCTTGGCCCCGCCCCCGTTCGCGAGTACAACGAGATCCTCAGCCCGCGTGGTGCCCACAACCACTACCCGAAGTGGCGCTCCTACCGGGAGTATGCCGGCGGCGGTATGGCGGACATGGGCGCGCATCACTTCGACATCGCACAGTGGGCGCTCGGTATGGATGATTCGGGGCCCGTGCGCGTGATTCCGCCGTCCGATCCAGCCTCGAAGCGCGGCGCCGCCCTTGAGTATGCGAACGGTGTTCGGCTGACGCACGGCGGGCCCAGCGGCGTGACGTTCATCGGCGAGGGGGGCATGATCGCGGTTGATCGCGGTCGCATCTCGAGCATCCCTGGCGACATTCTGGAGTGGGAGCCCGAGGACGAGTCCCAGCGGCTGCCGCGCAACGTGAACCACGCCCAGGACTGGCTCGATCGCATCCATGACCGCGGCAAGCCGATCTGTCACGCGGAGGTGGGCGCCCGGAGCGTCGCGATCTGTCACCTGATGAACATCGCCTATTGGCACGGGAGCGAACTCGAATGGGACCCAGCGAACTGGCGCTTCGTCGGTGATGACGGGGCCAGCAAATGGCTCGACTACGAACGCCGTGAGGGTTATGAGCTCCCGACGGTCTAGCCCATGGCTGGCCGCCTCAGCGTTGGCGCTGGGGTGCTCCGGTCCGGCCGTCACCCCAGTGGAGACGGAGCAGGCAGAGCCCAGCAGGTCGCGGCCGAACGTGCTCCTGGTTCTGGTCGACGATCTCGGCTGGTCTGACCTCGGGTGCTACGGCAATCCCGCCGTGGACACGCCGCGCATCGACGCCTTTTGCGCCGAGTCGTTGAAGTTCACGGACGCGTACGCCGCAGCGCCGGTCTGTTCGCCGACCCGTGCATCGATCATGACGGGCTTGGCTCCCGCCCGGTTGCGCATCACGAACCACATGCCCGATCAGGAGAGGTTCTCGCCCGACGATCCGGTTCTGCTCTCGGCGGAGTGCAAAGACCGGCTGGCGCTCGAGTACGACACCGTCGCGGAGCACCTCGCCCGCGCCGGCTACGACACGGCGTTCATGGGCAAGTGGCACCTCGCGCCCCAGAGTGGGGACGACCAAGCGGAGTTCTACCCTGACAAGCAGGGCTTTGGCCTCAACCTCGGAGGCAACGGATGGGGCGGCCCCGGTCGCTCGTTCTTTGCGCCGTACGAGTTTCCGAACTTGGTTTCTAAGACGGATGACGAATACCTGCCGTACCGCATCGGCGACGAGGCAGTGGATTGGATTTCGGCGCGGGCCGACGAAGAGGATCCGTTTTTCCTCGCGCTCTGGCACTACACCGTGCACTGGCCGATGGATGCGCCCGCGGATCTCGTCGCGAAGTACGAAGAACGTGGAAATCAACCGGGGATCGAAGACCCCCGCTACGCGGGCATGACCGAGGCGCTCGATCAGGTCTTTGGGCGCGTGATGGATGCGCTCGAAAGGTCCGGCCGTGCCGGCGATACGCTCGTGATCTTCACCTCGGACAACGGCGCGCTCGATAGCGTGGCGGACAACCGCCCGCTACGGGCGGCGAAGGGCTACCTCTACGAAGGCGGCATCCGCGTCCCGACCATGATCCGCTGGCCAGGCGTCGTGACGCCTGGTGTCGAGGCGATGCCGATCATCAGCACGGACTACTTCGCGACGATCCTCGACGCAGCGGGTGTGGCGATGCCGGAAGAGCACCCGGGCGACAGCACGAGCCTCATGCCTGTCCTGCGGGGCGGCGCGATGAAGCGCGATGCGCTCCATTTCCACTACCCGAACTACGCATGGCATCGCTCGAATCGGCTCGGCGGCGCGATCCGCGCGGGGGACCTCAAGCTGATCGAGAACTTCGACGACGGTTCGCTCGAGCTCTACGATCTGAGCAAGGACCTCGGTGAAACGCGCAATCTGGCCGGCGAGCAGACGGACGTTGCGGAGGCCTTGCGGGACCGCCTCGCTGACTGGCGAGACCGTGTCGACGCAGCCATGCCTGTTCGGGCGCGCTGATTCAGCCGCCCTTTCGCCCGGTGGTCGTTCCCACCGGCGCGCCTACCCCTGCACCTCGATCGAGTGCCCGCCGGTCGCTTTCAATCGTTCCACCAATCGCTCCCCCAGGGCGCTCACCGGCGTCAGTACGCCGCCGCCCTTCGCCTCGCCCGCGGCCAGCGCGAGACCCACTTCCACCAGGATGCGCACGGTCGCTGTGTTCCCGGGGTCGCCCTGCATCTCCTGGCGAACGACGAAGTTCTCGCCGTCCTCCACGAAGCAGGTCGTAACGCCCCGGGTCAGTCCTTGTCGAAGCACCTCCTCCGACGGTCCCTCCCCCGGTGCCGGACCGAAGCGCTTCGCGAGCCTCCGGCCGACACCGGTGGATAGCAGTCCGGCGCCGGCTCCCAAGAGGGCTGTCATTCCCCATGCGGCCAGCCACCCGCGCCCCTTGGATACGGCTTGGAACTCGTCGTAGCGGAACCACGGACCGAGTCCATCGCAGAGTACTGCGGGCACCGCTGGCGCCTTTCCGACACGCGCGAGCTCGATCATTCGCCTCACCACGCGCCGGTTGATCGCCCCCATGAAGAACGGCGCCACGTACCGTCCACCGGTGGGGTCGAAAACGGGGCGAGCGGGGTCGCCGAGGGCCAAGCGTTCCTCTCCGACAAGGGCTGAGTCCGGTGCGAGCGAAAACGGGTCCGCCAAGAGCTTTCGGTCCCCGTGCTCGAGGATCCCGATCGCCGACGCGAGCGTCCCTCCGTTCAAGCCGCCCCGCAGTCGATACACCGTCCGCGCCGATTCCAGCCGGACCCCGCGCCGCCGGGCCTCCTGCATCGCCGTCCATACCGCCACCTCGGCCGGCACGGAATCGAATCCCGCCGCCGGAAGGATGGCCGTGCCCTGCTCTTTCGCGCGCAAGTGGTGCCGGTCGATGATCTCGCGCATGAACGGCACCTCCCCCGTCAGATCCGCGTAGTGGGTCTGCGACGCGACGCACGCTTCGACGACCGGAGGGCCGAGCGTCGCAAACGGCCCTGCCGTGCTCAGCACGACCCGCGCCGACTCGGCCAGGCCCGCGAGCGACGACGGGTCGCCGACGTCAGCGACCACGGCTCCGCAGCCGTGCCGCTTCGCCAGCGCCTCCACCGCCGCAGCACGCCGTCCGGCCACCGCCCAGCGCAGCCCATCCGGAGCGACCTCGGCCAGCCTTGCCGCGGCGTGACCGCCCGCGAAACCTGTGGCGCCGAGCAACACGACGTCGAATTGAGGAGTTGAAGGATCCAAGCTGTGAGTCTACCGATCGGCCATGAAACGGGAGGGGATGAGCGATGGAGAAGCGCCGCTACTGACTTGTCTCTTCCTCCAGGGCGGCCCCGCATGGGGGGGCTGGCGCGTGTACTGTCACGCAGGCTCCCTCGCCGGGCGCCGTATCGATCACCACATCCCCGCCGACGGAGCGAGCTCGTTCGCGCATGCTCTTGAGGCCGATTCCCCCGATGGGCGGCGCGTCGGCGTCGAAGCCCACGCCATTGTCCTGCACGTCTAGCTCGATGCACCCATTGCCGAGACGCAAAGACAGCCAGGCATCTGTGGCCTGGCCATGTCGCTCCGCGTTTCGTATCGCCTCCTGGGCGATGCGAAAGAAGGCCAAAGCCACGTCCCGCGGCGGGTCCTCCGTACCGGGCTCCACGTCCAGGAGGGCGTGTACGGCTCCGCGACGCGTTCGGCTCTGACACTCCGAGCGCAACGCCGCCATGAGCCGCTGGTCGATCTCGGATTGCAGCGCACGGTTCTGGTTGGCGAGCGAGCGGGTGCGGAGGATGATCAAGCCCCAAACGGCGCCCAAAAGGGCCCCGGTCATGAGCAGGCGGACGGGGGTGCGGTCGTGCCAATAAGGCGCGATCGTGATGGCCTTCGATCTCACCGTGTTGGACCAAGATCCGGTGGGCACACGGGTCCGTACCGAGAACGCGTAGTTTCCGGCGGGCAACTCCGGGAAGCGCGCCTGGCGTTCCGCCCCAGCCTCATGCCACGCATCGTCGAGTCCGATCAAACGATGCTGGAAGCGTGCGCCTTCGTCGGTCGGATAGATGGGCGCTGAGAAATCGAAGCGCAGCGTGGCTCGGCCGGAGGGGCTGCCTGCTCGATCCTCCGGGACACCATCAATGAAGGCCTCGAGAAGCCGGACCGCCGGCGACCGCGTCGGGGGCGCAATGGCCGAACGGTCGAAGATGGCTAGTCCCTCGAGGGTTGGAAGGGCAGATCGCTCTCTCGTCAGCTCCGCCCCCCCTGGGCCATTCGTTTCTGGGGCTATGAACCTGCACGATTCGATGGCTTCGACCTCGCCGCGGTCGTAGGCGTCTAGCGAAGCGACGGTGACGCGCAGCACTCCGGAGTTCGAGTTGAGCCACAGGTGTCCGTCTTCGTCCACTGGCCCAAGCCAGCCGAGGAACGAATCAGGAAGGCCATCTAGCTGGGCCCAGTGGCCAATCGTCCCATTCGCATCGAGTCGAAAGAGGCCATCGCCGTAGGTGCTCGCCCAGAGCTCACCTTGGTCGCCAGTGCGGAGTCCCCGGGGACGCGCCCCCCCGAGGTCGGCGACCTTCTCCCAGCGGCCCTCTTCCGCGCACAGGCGCAGTAGCCTTCCCCGCGCCGCTCCCAAGATCGCGCCCCCGTGGTAGGCCAAGTCGCGAATGCGACCCGGCGGTAGGGCGATCCCGTCCCCGCGGACCATAGGGCCTTCGCGACGAGCCACGCAATGGATCCGACCGCTGAGGCACATCCACACCTCTCCGCCCGGAACTGACAGGATCGGGCCGCCTATTCCCTCCCATGCGGGGTCGGGCACAATGCGATCCCCCACGAGGCGCGCGAGGCCAGCGGTGGTGGAGAGCAGCACGTCGCCATGCGACTCGGCAAGGTCGTGAATGCCCGCGTAGTCAGGACTCGGCGCGTCCAGCAGTCGGCAAGTGCCATCGGGCGCCATGATCGTCGGGCTCTCTTGTTTGCCCTCGTGAACGATGGCTCTTCCGCCAGATAGTGGGAGCACGTTCTCCACGGACGCAAGGCGCGGCTCAGCTCAGCCTCCGGAGCATTCCCTGGAACGAGGGGCTTCAGGGTGACGTACCTCCTTTGAAGGAACTCCAGGCCGTGCAGGTTGGTCCCCATCCACAGGTCTGCATCGCCGGCCGGCAGGAGGCAGTTGATCTTTCGGGCGCCCTTCGCACCTCTTGAGAAGTCTTGGGTGAGCTCGAAGGAGAGTCCCGTCCCATCGGGCGCCCCCGCACCCATGGAGTAGAGCCCCTTGCTCGAGATCACAAGGCGTCTGTCGGGGCTGCGTGCGAGCTCCTGCCGCATGCGGATCGTTCCGAACGAGATCACTTGGTCGCTATCACCGGTGAGAGGTACGAGGTCGCCATCCGTCGTCAGCACCCAAATGCTCCCATCGAAGCCCGTGGTGACCCACCTGCATGGACGCCAATCGACCCGCTCGAAGCCCGCCTTTCCGCCGCGGAAGACTCCACCCAAAGTGGCCGCCCAAATCTCGCCGTCGAGATCCTCGGTGATCCACTCGGGGGTCGTCATGGGCAGGGCGCCCCCGGAATACGCAACCTCAAGCTTGTCGCCCGAAGCGTAGGCCAGCCGATGACCCGTAAGCCAGACATCGCCGCTGTCGCTCTCAAGGATCTGATGTACAGACGTGAGCGTTTGCGGGTCGCAAGCCATGCGAATCTCGCCGGACTCCAGGATGCTTGGCGGGGCTGAGTCGACGCCCACCCACGTTCTTCCTCTCCGATCCGTGGGCAGCGCTTGAATTCGATCACCCCCCAGGCCTGGCGTTTCCGCTGACCGGATCGTCCCGAATCTCGATCCGTCGTAGCGGGCCATGCCTGCGGTCGTGCCGACCATGGAAAGATCTCTGGCAGGGCATGCCCCGGGATTCGGCGTGCTTACCTCGCCGAAGGAAAGCGGAATGGCAGCGGAGCCCCGGGCAGGGGGTTAGAAGGCTGCGAGGCGGACGGAGCCGGTGGAACGCCCGTGGAGTGCTTCACATCCCATGCCACCTCCTTGCCAGCGGCGGGGCGCTTCATGTTAGCGGACGAGCCCGCAACAGGAACGCGCTGAGTGATTGCCGACTCTCCTCTCTGCTGCGGTCCAATGACTGATTGGTCAGCCGATAGCCCTGCGAGACGGTGCGGGCGGACATGGCCTGGGAAGCAAGTTTGAATCCAGCTGCGGGCCCACTTCGTCATGCGGACGAATCACGGCTGTCCGTCTTTGTCCGACTCAGCGAGAAATTCGTCGACCATCGATTGGGTCAGGCTGGCCACGGTTCTCTCGGTGTCATGGGCCCACTGCAAGAGGGCCTCGAAATGATGGCCCTGCAGATTGACGGTCTCGGTCACCAGGTGGCGTTCCCCCTGCCCCGGTGGGGCCAGGCTCGGAGTGGGGGGGCGCGAGCGGGCGGCCTCTGGTCCGTCGACGAACTTGGCGATGACACGCCGCG
>CAJXRJ010000067.1 GCA_913058555.1 uncultured bacterium | reverse complement strand
GCCCCGACGCACTTTCGGAGCTCGGGCAGCACCGGCTCGATGTTGTGAACGCCGTGCACGACGTAGTCGCCCGTCCAACAAACCACGTCGGGGCTGAGGGCTTGGAGCCGCTCGATGACGGTGCCCAAGGCTCCCTTCCCGAGGAAGGGCCCGGCATGCAGGTCCGACAGATGGACGACCGTGAATCCCTCCAGGGCGGCCGGGAGTCCCGGTACGGAAATCGACTCCTCGCGAACGTGCAGCCTCTTCGGGCCCAAGAACCAGCGCCTGTAAAGGACTCGCCCGCCCAAGAGCATCGCGGTGCGCTCGAAGCACCAGAATACGGCGCGTCGAAAGTGGCTGAGGCGGCGAGGGGCGATCACGGGGTCATCGTGCAGACCGCACCTCGGGAGATCTACTGCGAGCGGTGGGCCTTGCCCGGTACCAGCTCAAATTGCCCATCGGGGGAGATCAGGCTCGCTTCCCCCACACGCAGGGTGACCGTAAGGCCCTGGTCGCCGAGGGTCAGGTCGGCGGAGCCGCTCTCAAGATCGAGAATGCCGTGGGCGGTCACCACGCGGAGCCGGCCCGAGACGTGGGCTCGACCGCCGATCATCCTGACCCGTGGCGGCATGAGACTGGCGACCGCGGCCCGTGCGCCGGGCTCGAGAGCAAGCCGTCCACCGCCGAGCTCGAGCGTGCTTCCCGATCCGGAAGTCGCCCCCACGACGTCGCCTGGGGCGAGCCGGATAGACTCCTCCACTCCGTTCCGAAAGACCCGCGGCCCGGCGAAGGACGTGCCGTCACCGGGGGTGAACGCCGCGTGAACACCGAGTGGAGCACCGGCGCGGCTTCCGAACTGGATGAAGATGAAGATGGCAAAGGCCGGGATGAGCAGCAGGCGCATCCGTGCCCTCGAGGGATTTGCGTCGCGGGGCTGACGCCGGGTCCGATGGTTCTGATCTTCGAGGCGTTCCGCGACCTCATTCAGGAGATCGGCGCGGCGACGTTCCAGGGATTCGGAGGATTCAGGCATGCCCAAAGGGCATCGGCCAGAAAGGGCCAGGCCCGTAGGTTTTTCCGGCGGTATGGGAGGGGCGCCGGTCGCTGCCCCCCCCTCAGGCTCTGCTCAGGCCAGCCGTTCGATCCCCGCGCCGATGCGGGCGAGGGTCGCCGCACGCCCGAGCAAGGAGATGCAGTCGAACAGATCCCGCCCGCCGGGCTGGCCTGTCAGGGCACACCGCAGGGGCTGAAAGAGGGCCGGGATCTTCATTCCCCGATCCGTAATCCAGGCCTTGCTGGCCGCTCCGAGCGCTTCCGCGCCCTCGTCCTCGGGGCGCCCGGCCAGCCATTCGGCGTAGGCCGCAAGGGTCTCCAAACGCGCCTCTTGTTTGCGGCTGTTCTTCTCCGCCTTCGGGTCATAGGTCACCGAATCGTCGGCCTCGAAGAACGGACTCACGCGCGCGGGGAACTCAGAGAAGAGCTCGATGCGCTCCTGCTCCCCCGCCACGAGGCGTTCGAACCAACCGCGGCGCCCATGGATTTCGTCAGCGGTCATGAGCCCCGCCTTCTCCACGAAGGGGACGAGCTCATCGGCGAGCCCCGAAACCGACATGCGCCGGATCGTGTCACCGCTCAGCCAGCGGAACTTGTCGATGTCGAAGACGGCGCCGGCCTTCTGCACGTCCGCAATGTCGAAATTCTCAACAAACGTGTCGAGGCTGAAGACGTCGGTCTCCCCGTCCAGGGCCCAGCCCTGCAGGCACAGGAAGTTCACAATCGCCTCGCGCGGGTAGCCGTTGGCGACGTAGTCACCGAGCGCCGTGTCGCCAGAGCGCTTCGACAGCTTCTTCCGGTCCTTGCCCAGCATGAGCGGCAGGTGCCCAAAGCGGGGCGCGTCGTCCCCAAGGGCCTTGTACAGCAGGATTTGCTTGGGCGTGTTGACGAGGTGCTCCTCGCCGCGGAACACGTGGCTGATCTTCATGGCGACGTCGTCGCACACGACCACGAAGTTGTAGGTCGGCGCCCCGCCCCGGCGCACCATGACCCAATCGTCGATCTCGGCGTGCTCGAACTTGACCTTGCCCCGCACGAGGTCTTCGAACTCCGTGGACCCCTCCGGCACGCGGAACCGGAGCACGTACTCCTCCCCCGCCGCAGCGCGGGCGGCCGTGTCCTTGGGATCGAGATCCCGGCAGTGGCCGTCGTAGCGCGGGTTTTGCTTCGCCTTCTCCTGGGCCTCTCGCAGCTCGGTCAGTCGCTCGGTGCTGCAGAAGCACCGGTACGCGATCCCCCGCTCCAGCAGCCCCTGGGCGGCGGCGGTGTGCCGGTCGACACGCTCGCTCTGGCGGTACGGCCCGTAGGGCCCACCCGTCTCTCCGGGCCCCTCGTCCCAGTCGATGCCGAGCCACGCTAGCCCCTTCAGGATGGCCGCCTCGCTCTCACCGGTGCTGCGCGTCTTGTCGGTGTCTTCGATCCGAAGGACGAAGGTGCCGCCGCGCTTCTTGGCGTAGGCCCAGTTGAAGAGCGCGGTGCGGCAAAGCCCTAGGTGGACGGTGCCCGTGGGGCTGGGAGCGATTCGGACGCGGAGGTCGGTCACGGCGGGTGCAGTGGGTCTGGGGAGGCGCGCCCGCTCGGAAGGGGCGCAGCCGCTGGGTTCGGGACGCGGAAGCGCCGAACAGGATACGGAGACGAGAGGGCCAAGGGTCAAGGATCGAGCACTACACTCCGCCTATGACCCTCAGGCCCGACCGCTCCACCACCGCAAACGCCCCCCTCTCCGAGGACATCCTCCGCCGCGCCCCGAAGGTGCTCCTCCACGAGCACCTCGATGGCTGCCTGCGGCCCGCCACGGTGCTCGACCTAGCCCAGAAGAGCGGCTACGGCGAGCTGCCGGAAAACGACCCCGTGCGCCTGGGTCAGTGGTTCTTCGAGGGCGCCGACAAGGGCTCCCTCGCCCAGTACCTGGAGGGCTTCCGGCACACAATTGCCGTGATGCAGACGGCGGAGGCCCTCGAGCGGGTCGCCTACGAGCTGGGTGAAGACCTGGCCGCCGAGAGCTGCGTCTACTTCGAGGTCCGCTTCGCGCCCCACTTCCACACGTCAAGCGGGCTGGGCCTCGACGCCGTCATGGGCGCGGTGGTCAAGGGGCTCGGCCGAGCCAAGGCCGACTTTGGCATCGAGTCCGGCGTCATCGTCTGCGCCATGCGGAACCAGTCCGCAGAGCTGTCGCTGAAGCTCGCGGAGCTCGCCGTTTCCTGGTTTGGCCGCGGCTGCTTCGGCTTCGACCTTGCCGGCGAGGAAGCCGGCCACCCGCCCAAGCACCACATCGAAGCTTTCCAGCTCATCAAGCGCCGGAATGGTTCCCTCACGATCCACGCCGGCGAGAGCTTTGGCCCCGAGAGCATCTGGCAGGCCCTTCAGTTCTGCGGCGCCCACCGCATCGGCCACGGCACGCACCTCATCGACGACATCGCCATCTACGACGGCAAGGTCATCAAAGTGGGCAGCCTCGCCGCATACGTTTTGGATCACCGCATCCCGATCGAATGCTGCCTCCAGAGCAACGTGCACACCGGCGCGGTGAAGAGCCTGGCGGACCACCCGTTCCCCTACTTCCTCCGCGAGGGTTATCGGGTCACGCTCAACACGGACAACCGGCTCATGAGCCACACGACGATGTCTGAGGAGTTCCGGGTCGCGGTGGAGCATTACGGCTGCACCCTCGGGGACCTCGAACGCGTGACGGTCAACGCCATGAACGCGGCCTTCTTCCCCTACGCCGAACGACACCGGATCATCGACGAGCGCATCGAGCCCGTCTACGCCGCCCTGCACGCCGAGCTAGCCAAGGAGAAGCCATGACAACGACACCCTTCCGGCGAAGCGCGGCCGGGTACCACCAGCCGATGTTCGGCGCCATCGAGGCCCGTCCATTTGAGAGTGAGGCCCTCCGGGGCAACGCCCTCGGCGACCCCCACGTGCGCGAGGTGCCCGTGTACCTGCCCCCCGCAGCGCTCGAGGGCGAGGCGCTGCCGGTGATCTTCCTGCTCGCGGGATTCACGGGGCGCGGGCAGGCGCTTTTAGAGTCGCACCCCTGGCGCGGAGGCGCCGTGGCCGCCTACGACAAGGCGCTCCAACAGTCCGGCGACAAGGGCGCGATCCTGGTGATCCCGGACGCCTTCACGAAGCTCGGTGGCAGCCAGTATGTGAATAGCGCGGCGGTCGGCCGCTACGCCGACTACGTCGGGGACGAGCTGCCGGCGTTCATTGATGAGACCTATGGGGTCCTGCCCGGGGCACGGGCCGTCTGCGGCAAGAGTTCGGGCGGCTTCGGCGCGCTGCACCTCGCGATGACCAAGCCTGGTGCCTTCCAGGTGGCGGCCTCCATCAGCGGCGACTGCGCCTTCGAGCTCCCCTTGGGCCACGAGATGATCGGCGCCGCCCGCGCGCTTCTCCCCCACGGCGGCGACCCGCGCCCGTGGCTTGCGGCTTTTGAGGATTCGCACGACCTCGGCGGCGACGGCCACGCGGCGATCAACGTGATCGCCATGTCGGCGTGTTATGCGCCGAATCCCGCCTCCGCCTGGGGCTTCGATCTCCCCTTCGACCCCGAGACCTGCGAGCGCCGTCCCGACGTGTGGAAGCGTTTCCTCGCCTTCGATCCGCTGATGGCCGCCGAGCACAACGCCAAGGAGCTCAAGGCCCTGGACCTCCTCTACATCGAAGCCGGCCGCAAGGACGAGTTCGGACTCCAGTTCGGCGCGCGCCAGCTCACGGCCAAGCTCAAGGCCCTGGGCGTGCCCTTTGAATACGAAGAGCACGACGGTGGGCACTTCGGACTCGACGGGCGCTATGGCGAAGTCCTGCCGAAGCTCACCGCGGCGCTGACGCGCTCGACCGGAACCGCCCAATGAACCACAGCGCCATTCGCAAGTTCTGCCTCGCGCTGCCGGGCACCGTCGAACAGGACCACCACGGGTTCCCGTCGTTCCGGGTGAAGACCAAGATCTTTGTCACCCTGCCCGACGAGTCCCACGCCAACGTGATGCTGCACGAGGACGACATCCGTGCTGCGCTGGAGTCCCACCCAGGGCCCTGCGAGGGACAGATGTGGGGCAAGAAGCTCGCCGCTCTCCGCGTGGACCTCACCAAGGTCAAGAAGGCGGATCTCGAAGGCTGGCTGTCGGACGCCTGGGAGCGCCGGGCCGAGCCGTGACCGCCGAAGGGTCGCGGCCGCCGTCGCGGCTGGTGCACCTCGTCAGCAGCCTCGAGGTTGGTGGCAAGGAGCGCGTGGTGCTCGACCTCGCGAAGCGGGCGCGCGCGGAGGGACACGATCATCGCCTCCTGCTCTTCGACGCGCCGTACCGCCCGGGCGCGGGGGACTTTGATCCCGGGGACGTTCCCTGGGAGTTCATCCCACGCGGCCCCGGCCTCGACCTCAGGTTCGCGCGCAGGGTTCGGCGGTTCCTGCGGGACACCGATAGCGAAGTCCTGCACGCCCACAACGACACGGCCATCGTCTATGGGGCCTTGGCCAATCTCCCCTGGCGCAGGGCCGCCCTTTTCGGGACCTTCCACACCAAACCCGGCCACGACACCCCGAAGGCTCGACGCCTCACGCGCTGGGCCAGCGGCCGGCACGCGGGCATCGTGGCGGTCAGCCAGGAGCTCGGCGATGTGCTGACGGAGCTTGGATGGAGCCGCCGACCGGAGGTCATCTGGAATGGCGTCGACCTGGAACGGTTTGTGCCAGCCGACGGGGAGCCACGGGGCGACTCGATCGTGCGCGTGGTGTCATTGGCCAGGGCCGATCCCATCAAGCGCACGGTCGACCTGATCGAAGCGGTTCAGAAGGTCCGTGCAAAGGGTATCCCCCTGGAGCTCACGGTGGCCGGCGACGGCCCGATGCTCGGCGAACTCGAAGCCAAAGCCGCGGTGCAACCGGAGGGCATTCAGATCCTCCCGCGGGCCGAAGACGTGCCGGAGCTCTTGCGGGGCGCCGACATATTCGCCCTCGTTTCTGACCACGAGGCGGCGCCGCGGGCGCTCCTGGAGGCCATGGGCACGGGGCTGGCGTGTTGCGTCACGGCCGTCGGCGGCATGCCGGAGATGCTGCTCAAGGGCACCGACGCTCCGGCGGCCCATTTTGTGCCCCCGCGCTCCGTTGGGGCGCTCGCGAACACCCTCGAAGCCCTCGCAAACGACGCGGCAACCCGCGCGACCCTGGGTGCTCGCGTCCGGGCGCGCGCCGCTGACTACAGCGCGGAGGCCGAGTGGCAGAGCTACGTCAGGCTTTGGAGCCGTAGAGCCGCTTCGCGCCGCGGTCCTTCTTGATCCGGCTGTCCCGCTCGCAGTGGCAGTTGGGACACTCAAGCTTGAAGGCGCTGCGCGTCGCCGCCGTGTGGGTCTCTGAGTACAGCATCTCCGACAGCCGCTGGTCGTGCAGGTTGCCGAGGTCGAAGGTGACGTAGCAGAGCTTCACGGACCCGTCGGCGCCAATCCAGACCATGTTGTACACGTCGCATGGAATGCGCATGTCCGGGCCCTTCGTGAGCCAATCGGGAATGGAACGCAGGCTCTCGATGGACTCAGGGATGCGCTTCGGATGCGCCTCCTTGAGCGCCACGAGCTGATCCGCCATGCGCTGAAGCTTCGGTCCATCCTCGGGCCGGAACTGGATCTCTGAATCGAGCCCCTCGGTGAAGTAGGGCAGGGAGTAGTGCACGAGGTCGGTATGGAACGACATGTCATAGCGCTCCGCGAAATCCCAAGCCCCCTGGAGCGCCTCGTCGTCGCAGGAGGGCCGCATGATGAGGAAGTTGAGCTGCATGCCCACCTCCTTGCCGTAGCGCTCCCGCACGGCCGCGACGCCGGCCTCCATCTTGTCGAAGCGCTCGCCGCGCTGGGTGTACGCGTCGTACCTCGCCCCCGTGCCGTAGTAGCCGAGGGTGATGTCCCGCAGGCCCGCGTCGTACATCTCGTCGATGCGTCGCTCCAGGAGCACGCCGTTGGTGGTGACGTAAACCCGCAGACCGATGTCGATGCCGTGCTCGATCATGGCGGGCAGGTCCTTATGCAGGAGCGGCTCGCCGCCGTAGAGGCGAATGGTCTCCGCTCCCGCCGCACGGCCGTCGTCCATGAGGCCCTTGACCATGTCGAGGGACAGGACGTGGCCCGGCATGAAGTCGCGACCGTATTTGCAGCCTACGCAACGCAGGTTGCATTGGGCGGTGATGGCCACGGTCATCTTGCGGGTGCGCGGCTTGATGAGGGACGGGAACCGCTTCGCGAGGGAGTGCTTCCACATCTCCACGCTGTCCTCGGCGCTCACGAGCGCGCTCTTGATCCCGGGTTTGTCCCGCACTGCGGCGCGGATGGCGTCGCGACCCTTACGGAGGATCTTGCCCATGGCTATTGCCCTCCCATCAGGCCAGTGGCGGCGCCAGCGGGTTGACTGTACTTGCGCCAACTCGGCCCGTGCCGGCGGATGCGGCTGTCGACTTTGCAGGTGCAGTTGGGGCACTTGAGCTGGAAGCCGTCGCGGGCAGCGCGCTTGTGCTTGTCCGTGAAGACCAGGTCCCGAAGGCGCGTCTCGTTAACGTTGCCGAGGGGGAACGCCGTATCGCAGAGCTGCAGCGAGCCGTCGGCCCCGATCCAAAGGAGCTGGTACGCGTCGCACGGGACACGCATGTCCTCGCACTTCGTCACCCAGTCGGGGATCGAGCGGATGAACGCATCGGCATGGGGAAAACGATGTGGACGCTCGGCCTTCAGCTCGAGAAGGCGCTCCACAAGGGCGGCCAGCATGGGCTCGTCCCCGGGGAGGAACGCCAGCTCGTCTTCCGGCCCCCGGCTGAAGAAGGGCACGGAGTATCCGTACAGGTCGAGGTGGAAGAAGAGATCATGCTCGACCGCGAAGGCCCAGGCCTCATTGAGTTTCTCGACGCTCGCCAGGGGCCGAACCACCACGTAGTTGAGCTGCACGTCCAGGGTTTCCCGGTGGCGAGCACGTACGTTCGTGACGCTCTCGATGAACTCCTCGAACTTGCCGGGGCGCTGGGTGTAGGCATCGAACGTGTCGCCGAACCCATAGAAGCCCATGGAGACCCATTTGAGTCCCGCGTCCACGAGCTCGTCCGCGCGGCGATCGAGGAGCACCGCATTCGTCGTTACGTAGACCTCGATCCCAAGGTCGGTGGCGTAGCGCACCATGTGGTGCAGGTCCTTATGCAGGAGCGGCTCGCCGCCGTAAAAGCGCACCGTATTGACCCCGGCCCCACGGGCGTCATCGAGGACCTCCTTGATGGTGTCCAGCGAAAGCTGCTCCCCCACCATGAAGTCGCGGCCGTACCGGCAGCCGATGCAACGGAAGTTGCACTGGGCGGTGATGGCGATCGTCAGCTGCCGCGGCCCAGGCTGGATCAGGGACGGGAACTTTGTCGCGAGGGCGGCCTTCGAACGGGACAGCCCGTCGTCGACGTTCTTGAGCGTCTGTTTCAGCCGCGGGTGGCGCCCGAGGAACGGTCGCAAAGCGCGAATAGCGTGGGATGGATTCGGCATAACAGGACCTCGAAACTACACGGCACACTACCCCTACGAGGGCCCAGGTGATGCCTTGCCCACCATAGTGAAGCGTCTTGGGACACTCTCATGCCCCGCCGTCTCGGTACAGCGCCTGTATCGACCGCCTGTCCCGATGCCTTGACTTCCGCGGGGACGGCATTCCCGGGGCCGGAGGTCGATCCGTCTGGACCCCGCCCCTGGGACTTCGCCTATGTTCCGTCTTCCGTGCCCCCCAGTCGCGGTCGAGGACCTGAAGACCGCGCGAGCTACTCGCCACGGCCCAGGGCATCCGCGAGCCACACCCGCGCCACCCGCGCCCGGCGCTCGGCCGTGGCCTTGGACACGCCCAGCGCCGCGGCCACCTCGTCCATGGTCAGCCCCGCAAAAGTCCGGAGCTCGACAATCCGCGCAAGCTCCTCATCGGTTCTCGCCAGTTCCGTCAACGCGTCGTCGAGGTCCACAAGGTCTGTGCCCTCAGACTCGAACCGATCGACGATCTCATCGAGCTCCACGACCTCGTGTCCCTGCGCTCCACCTCCGCGTTTCTCCGAGTTGCGGGCCCGGGCGTGATCCACGAGGACCCGGCGCATGACGAGAGCCGCCGCCTTCAGGAAGTGCTCACGGCCGTTGAACCCAGGGCCCTCATCGGAATTGGCTGCGTTGCCCCCCACAAGCCGCAGCCACGCCTCGTGAACGAGCGCCGTGGGCTGCAGCGTGTGCCCGCCGCGCTCCCGCGCCATGTTTTCCCGGGCGATGCGCTTCAGCTCGTCATAGAGCAGCGGCAAGAGCTCGGCGGTGGCGCCTTCATCGCCTGCCTGGATTCGGTTCAGGAGCCTGGTTGCTTGAGTTTCGTCCATGGTGGATCGCCCGGAGGAGCACGGACACCATTGGAGCCGATTCCGGAGCCGAGGGCGAGGCGCATGGGCGCTGGCGCCATTCTGCTCCCACTAGAGCTGACGGGGTGGTGCTATTCTCGCGACATGAGAAGTTGCTCGCTCCGCGCCGCTTTCTTCCTCCCCCTGAGCGCCTTTCCCATCGGGCCCCAGAAGCCTGTAGCTATCCCGCCCACCGAAGTCGCTGTGAGGCCAGTGGTCCAAGAGACCTTGAGCTGCAGCATCCTGCCCGGCACTGGCGCCGCCCTCATCACCACCGACGGGGGCCTGGTTCGGCGCATCGATCTCAACTCCATGGAAGCCGTGGCTGAGACCATCGATCACGTCGGCGCGCGGGCTAGTTTTCACGAATTGGGCGATGGTCGCGTGGTGACGCGCGACTCCCGCGGACTGGCAGTACTGCGCAAACGGGACACCTTTGAGGAGTTGGGCCGCTGCTCGATCGGCAGAAAAGCCAAAGTCACCGCCTATGACCCAGAAGGCCAGTTTCTCGCGGCGAGGTTCGGGGGGAAAAAGGTCGTCCTCGCCCACTTCGGAAAGCCCCCAGCGAGCCACAAGGACTGGACTTGCGAGAGCAGGATTAGGGACCTGGCAGTCTCTCCCTCCGGAAGCCGAGTCGTCGCTCTGCAGGAGAACGGGTTCCAGTGGATCCAGAGCGGTGAACTCTCCGGGCTCCTTCCTTTCCCCGCGCGATACCACGCCACGCTCGTGGAGTTCATCAGCGAAGACCTCATGGCCGTGGGCGCCGCCGGCCCCGAGCTGCAAGATCCCGTCACGGTGCTATTCGTGGACCCAAAAAGCGGTGAGATCAAGGCCTCGTTAGAGGCGCCCCTTTCTAGCGCACCGCTCGGTGGATTTGTGTCGAGCCTCGACTTCGACAACGGGAGCGGGTTGCTGAGCTTTGGCATCAGCTCGGCCGGCACCGTGCTCCTCGTCGACCCGAAGGACTGCAGCTTCCGCTGGGAGATTAGCTTTGGCGGCGGCAACCCCGGCGGCATCGGCGTGTCGCACGCCAAGGGTGCGGCGCGGTGCTTTTCCCACGGCATGACCATCCTGCACCGCGCGGCCTTTAGCTGGGAAACCGGCAAGCTGCTCTCGGGCACCAAGCTACAGGGCTACTCCTACCTCTGCGGATCCTCGGACGACCAGTTCACCGTAGGCATCTTGGACGGGCGGCTCATGCGCATCGATAGCGAGGGGTACCATCCAGAGATGCGGCGCACCGAGTACGCGGCGCCCCTAGCCGGTGGGCTCGCGGTCTTCTCGCAGCCCCGGTGACGCCGTCCCGTGGGGCGCCGGGGCGTACTCGCCGACGAGGCGGAACTTCTTGTCCCCGAAGCCCAGGATCTTCTCGACGCGAAAGCCCGCTGCGGCCATCCCGAGCCGCACGGGCCGCGCCACGGTGTAGGTAGCGATCGTCGTGCCTGGGCGGGCGAGCTTGGCGAGCGCCCGGAAAACAGGCGCCGTCCAGAGATCTGGATTGCGCGAGGGAGCGAAGCCGTCGAGATAGAGAGCGTCGTAGGGCCCGTTGAGTTTCGAGAGCGCGTCAGCGCCGTCTCCGATCACGAGGCGAACGGCCAGCTCCACGTGGCCGGCAACAAGAGCCCGCGCCGCCCCTTCCCGGAGCAACACCCCGTAGAGCTTAGTGAGCTGCTCAGCGATCCCCAGCGCGTGCGGGGACACGACTCTCTCCTCTGCAAAGTCCCGCTGGGCCCTTTCGAAGTCAGCGGGCGAGGTGGGGTGAAGTTCGATCGCCTCGTATCGCAGCGACACTGCCTCGCCCATCTCGACCGCCGCCTGGAGCGTAGCCGCAAGGTTGAGCCCGAGCCCAAATCCGGTCTCCAGGATCGAGAGCCGCCCTTCTGCCCGGAGCCGACCCCGAACGTCGCTGCCCTCCACAAACACAAGCGCCCCCTGGCCCGCGCCGCTGCGCGAGCGATAGACGTCCTGGTACCGGGGGGCGAACGGAGTGCCGTCCTCCCCGAAGCTGAGTTCGGCGAACTCCATGGGAGGCGCGGATGGACGTGAGCTACGCGCTCACGGGTGGTGCACTTCCACGACGGTCGTGATGCCGCCGCGGACCCAGAAGTCACCTTCGACGGTCATCTTCTTGGGGCTGATCTTGGCCACCAGGTCATCGAGGATCTGGTTGGTGACGGCTTCGTGGAACGCGCCGACCTCACGGTAGGACCACAGGTAGAGCTTGAGGCTCTTCAGCTCGACGCAGGACTCGTCGGGGGTGTACTTGATACGGATCGTCGCGAAGTCAGGCTGGCCCGTCTTGGGGCAAACGCACGTGAACTCGGGGCAATCGAAGCGGATCTCGTAGTTGCGCCCGGGGCGCGGGTTCGGGAACGAATCGAGGGCTTTGGAGGGCTGGGTCGACATAGCGCGCGAACGGTACCGAAATCGCCGCCCCAGGTGGCCCATGAAGTGACGCGGGACCTGCCCCGCCCCGGGGGCCGCTGGGCCCGGGACCCGGGCGGACCTTCGCCGCGCCAGCGGGCCGAGACTATTCGTCGCGCGCCGGGGCCGCATCGGCGGGGACCCGCCGTGCACGCGCTCGGGCCACGACGACGCCATCGATCAATCGATCGAGGCACCACACCAACTCCTCCCCATGGAGCACCGCCGCACCGCCGGCCACGAGCCGGCCGCTGGCCCCACCGGAGGGCGCCATCTGGGCATAACGGCCGGACTTTGGATCCACGGCCCAGAGGACCCAGGACTCGTAGGCACCGTCGCTCAGGGGCTGCGCGAATTCGAGGCCCGCAACATCGAACGTCCAATCCTCGCCGATGATCCGGGGCACAACCGCGGCCGGGAGCCGCTCTGGGGACGACGTGATCTGGCAGGACTGGGCCTGGCTCAAAAGGCCCGCGAACCAAAGCGATCGAACTGTCCCGCCGAGGAACCACCGTGGATCGTCGCCAAGCCAAAAGATCGCCCGCGGGCCACCGTCCGTGTCTTTGACCCAGACCCCAGACCGCTGGCCGCCGGTTCCGGCCGCATCGGGCCCCGGCTCGCCGCCGACCCATCGGATCACGGGACTGGTCCCGATGAGATCTGCGGCCCCTACGTCCGGCGGTGGTACCACCGTGGCGGCGCTGGTCACAAGGGGATCGAAGGAGCGACCCGAAGGCGCGGCCCCTTCACCGATCCACCCGAAAGATCCACCCGGCCCAAGGGCCGTCCCTTGACTGGCCGGGTCCAGGCGCACGACCTCGCGCCGCAGAAGCGCGTCGTGGCGCCGGTTCACGGAGGTCTCCCGCGGCTCGCCCTCCACGTCGGCCCGAACGGGCGGAAGGAAGATCGAAACGCCGCGCTCCCGCGCCCGTTGAAACTCAGGCTCCCCGGTCAAGAGCCAGAAGGACGCGGCGGGCACACCGTGCATCTGAATCGGAGGCGTGCCTTTCGGAAGGAACGGAGCCGATGTCAGACTCGCGTCGTGTTCGGGTGCAAGGGCCCTCACCCCGGCGATTTCCCTTGGCGGGTCTAAGACCCAGATCGAGCGCTCGTAATTGTCTTTGCCGGCGGCCTCAAGGATCGCCTCGTGCAGTTCCCCCACTTCCGCCGCGGCCCAATTGATCGTCGTGGCGCTGGCCGCCGTGAGCAGCGCGTACAACCCGCCGGTGATCACGGGGAGCACCGTTCGTCGGGCGCCTGACAGAGCCGTGGCGGAGATGCCCAGGCCAATCGCCATGACCACCGCAAGCGCCAACGTATCGGGCGCGTCGGAGAGGCTCGCTGGCTGGGTCCGTTCGGTGATCCCGAGGGCCAACAGCACACCGATCGCGATCGCCCAGCCGCCGAGCATGCGACCCCAGAGCCTCGGCGCCGCACGGGCCGCCACAAAGCCCGGATGGAGGGCCGCGAGAAGCGCCGCCACGGCGAGGACATAGCCCAGCGTCCCCACGCCGGTCGTGTTCACGGGCAGGACGACAACGCCCGTCTTCTCCGCCGCAACCCCGATGGCCCGCACCACGCCCAGGGCGGGCGGCGCGAGGGCAGCGGCGGGATCAAACCCCACGTCCGCCATTCCTGCAGCGCCCTCCGCGCCCGGCCGCATGGAAATCCGAACAACCCACTCCAACAGCAGCGCAGCCGAATACCCGCCCGCCACCTGAACTCCGGTCTTCAGCCGCGCGCGCATGGGCCGATGCCGGCGCGAAGCGACGAACTCCAGCCCAAAACCCAAGGGCACGAGCAAGAGGGCCGCCGGGGACGAAGCGGCCGCAATCACGGCCAGCACGAAGGCCGACCCAAACGCCACCGCTCTCCGGTCCTGACGGCCCTTGAGCAACATCGCCACCGACCACGCGCTCGCCGCGAGCCCCACCACGTCTCCCCGCGCTGGCAGGTGAGCGACCACCGGCACCAGCAGTGGGTGCATCATCAAAAACGCCCCAGCCGCCGCGCCCGCCGCCCGGGCATGGTCCTCCCCGGTCCACGGCCGCAGGGCCCGGATCACGGCCGCCCGCACCCCGAAGACCGCAATCACCAGGATGAGAAGGCTCTCGAGCCTGAGTCGGCCCGCATCCCCGGGTGTGTAGACCCCGCCCTTCGCGTGAATCGAACGACTGAACGCCAAGGAAGCCGCCGCCAAGGGCCGATTTTCCAGGGCCTCGACGCTCCAGGGCGCCCCGATTCCACCCCCGCTAAAGGACTCATCCAGGTCTTCCAGAACCGCAGCGTCCGAACCCAGGAAACCCGCCCCCAGGAGCGGCCTATGGGCGTACCACGCCACCATTACGCAGGCGGCAAAGACGAGGAATCGTTTGAGGACGGGCGGCACGGTCGGAGAGTAACCTCCCAGGCCCCAAGTGCCCCAGTTCTAAGCGCCACAGCCCCCACCATGCTCGAGACCTTCCAGCCACTCATCGACGCCGCGCGCGGCGTCGACCTTTCCGACCCCGCGGCTGCCGTCGCCGTCCTCAGGTCCCGCCTGGACCCCGCCTCCGAGGCCGGCCAGGCCGTCAGCGCCGGCCTCAAGGAACTGCTCGAGGCTGGCAAAGTCGCCGACCGAGGCGCCCCCCCGGTCAAGTTCAGCCGCGCCGCCAAGGCCACCCCGGAGACCTCCGACTTCTCCATCGACGTCGTCGACATGACCGGCGCGGGGCCCCTTCATCGCCACCCGAACGGGGAGGTCAACTGGTGCATCGCCCTCGAAGGCACCCCCACGTTCCAGGACCAGCCCCCCGGCTGGGTCGTCGAATCCCCCGGCAGCCAGCACGTCCCCACCGTCGCCGGCGGCCGCATGCTCATCGTGTACCTCCTCCCCGGTGGCGCGATGGAGTTCATCAAATAGCCCCATCCGCGTCCATGCTCCCCCCGCGTCAGGGGGCGGGCCAGCACCAAGAGCCGACCAGTAGCGCTGGCCCAACGGACGTGGATCGATCCCCGGCGAGCATCCCCCTCGCCCTACCCCTGCGAGGGTGCCTCTGTGATAGCTCAGATCCTTCTTCTCATCGTCCCAGCCGATGGATCCCATCTGGACGGATCCTCACAGGATCCCCCGCTGGGTCCCTCGCTGGGTCCCTCGCTGGGTCCCTCGCTGGCGCCGTCCTCCGAGGAGACCCTGGCGCTGGAGCTCGTCAACCGAATGCGCGCGGACCCAGCGGCAGAGGGCCAGCGCCTGGCTCCGCTCCGGCCGCGGCCGGCCCATCCGGACTTCGACCAGGCGATGTTCGTGGACGAGATGGAGGCGCACGGGCCGCTGCCGCCCCTGGTGTTCCATCCAGCACTGATCGCTGCGGCGCGCAACCACGCGGCCTACACCGCGAAGCACAAGGAGTTCGGTCATCGCGAAACCGAGGGACGCGAGGGCTTCACCGGTGAGTTCGGCGCGGCGCGCGCCGCCCACGCGGGCTACCCGAAGGAGCACGGACGCGTCGTCGAGAATGCGGGCTCCTTCATGCACGGCGGCGTCGAAGGTTGCCACTGGGCCTCCGCAGTGGACGACGGTCCGGGCGGCCCCGGCGGCATGCAGGCCAACCGCGGGCATCGCAAGGCGATCCTTGGCCCGAGGTGGCGCGAATTCGGCACAGGCTTTGTGACCCACCGCGACGGGCGCATGGAGCACGCTGCGCTCTTCGGAGAAGGGCCCGACCACCGGCTCGTCGGCGGCGTCATCTATCTCGACCTCGACGGCGACGGGTTCTATGGCATCGGCGAAGGCCTGGGGAGCGTGCGGGTCGCGCTCAAGGGTGGGCCAAGCGGACTCTCCTGGGAGAGCGGCGCCTACGCACTGGATGCTGGGCCGGCCCAATCAAGCCCAGCGGTGGATTGGACGGCGACCCTCTACGACGTGGAGGTCCGTGTGAAGGCGCCCCCTGGGACCCACAACGTGAAGTGCGACGCAAGCCTTCTCGGCTCCTTGGAGGCGCGAATCACGGCGCTCCTGAAGGTCGCACGCAGTGGCAACGCAGCGGCCCAAAAACGCGCCCTCTCCGACCTCGCCTTCTGGGCCGCTGCGCTCCCTCAGGTGACGGCGCGCCAGGAATTGCCACCCGCCTCCGAAGAAGCCGCCGCCCAGTGGAAGGCACGCCGCGATCGGATCACCGCGGCCCTCTTGGAGGGGCCGGCCGAGCAAGCCGACCTCGAAGACGATGTTCCCCGCCGGACGCTCATGGCCTCCTGGCTTGCCGAAGCTCGCGAGGTGTCACAGCTCGCGGCGGAGTACGACGAGATCGTCGCTTCCAACGGAAGCGCGCGTCGCCGCGCAAAACGATCCGCGAAGCTCGCCCTGAATGCAGCGAACGCAAGCGAGTCCATCACGATGCCCGCCCTTCGCGCCCCGCTCAGCGCCCTGCGCGACCGCAGCCAGGCCCTGGCCTCCTCGCTCGCCCGGGACTGAACAAGCTCAGAGCCATCCATCCCCTGATAGGTGAGGCCTGCTGAGGACGCCGCTCTCCGCGACGAGCCGCATGCGGCCCCATCCCAGGGGGAGCGCGGGCAGCGGAATCCAGCGTGGCAGGTGGGCCGCCGGCCCATCGAGAGACTCCGGGACGGCTGCGAATTCCAGGAAGGCCTCGCTGCCGTCGGCCAGGGTCAGCACGGCGCCGATGAGGGGCTCCTTCGAGCGCACCATGGCTTTGAATCGGCCCAGGCCCTTGGCGTCGGGCCCCGCGTGGACGGCCGTCACGCTCACGATCACCGGCAGTTCGGGGAGCGCCGAAAGGGACGGCGTCCCCAGTCCAAGGGGGTCGTAGAGCCACGGGTCGAAGGAGTCGATCGGCGCGCTCCAGCCATCATGGATGAGGTGCACTGGATCAGCCGGCGGTGGGGGGAATCCGGGGGCTGGCACGCGGACTCCGTCGCGGGTGAGCCAGGCGCTGCCGCCCGGCCCCTCCTCCCGTATGAACAGGGTCGCGTGGGTCTCAGCGTCCATCACCGTCAGGCGCTGCTCCCTGATGCCGAGGATCCTCGTTTCGCCGTCAAGGACGGCGAGGCTGTACATGCCCTCGGTCTTGTCCCCGGCGCGGATCTTCCCGGTTCGAATGTCGAAGACCCGCGAGTGCGTGGGCGTCATGCCGGACACAGCGGCCAGGGCCGCGCCGCCCTCGTGGGTCACCACAAGCGAGCTCCAATTCCCCCCGCTGGTCGGATGGGTATACCGCGTCTTCCAGTCCTTGTCCTCAAACGCAGCCACCACACCGGCTGTCTCTTATACACATCTGACGCTGCCGACGATATGCAGTGTGTAGAT
>CAJXRJ010000066.1 GCA_913058555.1 uncultured bacterium | reverse complement strand
CCACCCTTGACCTCACCGCTGCAACCGGCTCCGGCGAAGAGTTCCCCCTGCAGGCCGACGGCGGCGCGGCAGCCCCTGGCTTCAACGGCATCCCCGCCCTCGACTCCATCGGCATCAGCTATGAGTACACCGGCACCGGTGTCGCCGACGCGGGTCCCGTCATCTGCGGCGACCCCGCGGTCACGGATACGGGTTGGCTCACCGGCAACCCGACCACCGGCTCCAACACGTACTACGGCGAGACTGGCGGTTGCCCCGGCATCGGCTCGGGTTTCCAGAACGTCGACTTCTTTTGGGTGGAAGACACCTACTTCAACAGCGGACTTGGGTTTGGCTCCGCGTGCTATTGGTTTGGCGGCTACGCCAACAACGGCAGCCCCTGCGGCGGTTCGATCGGCACCCCCTACGGGGCTTTCTGGATGGAGATGTCCGCTGCAGGCACTTGCGCGTGCCCGCTCAGCGTTCCAGGCTGCGTTGGCGCCGTATCGTCCACCGGCTCCCCCGCCGTCTGCGAGGTCTACGGAGACAACATTGCTGCCAACGACAACGCTGAGCTCCGGGCTTCTGGCGTACCGGCCAACCAGTTCGGCATCTTCGCGACTGGCCTTGCGACCCTACCACCGAACACCCTCCTCTCGGGCAACGGCTGGATCTGCATCAACCCCGGCACGATGGGCGGCCTGGGCCGCTTCCAGAGCGCTGCTCAGGTCAAGAACTCCGGGGCGGGCGGGACCTTCTCCCTCGACAGCTCACTTGGGGAGTGGTCGCTCACCTCGATCCCGACATCCACCAGCACTTACGCTGCGATGGTGGGCACCACGTCCAACTTCCAAGCTTGGTTCCGCGAGCCCGTTGGCGCCGGCTTCAACTTCACGGGCTCGTGCTCGGTCACGTGGCGGTGACGTGAAGCGTAGCGCCCAGGGCACTGGGCGATTTCGCTCACCCGCCGGAACGCGGGACATTGGCTTCGTTGCGTTACCGCTCGAACGCCCAAGGTATTAGTGGGTAGGCACGGCTAACGCCGCGCCTCACTTCCAAACTGATACCCCTCCATGCACTGGAGAGAGTGCACCATGAAACGTCTCGCACATCTTGGCCCCCTCGCCGGCGCCGCCCTCGGATCCCTCGCACCTTTCGCCGCCGCGGCGCAGCTTCCTGTTGCTGAGCCGGTGGTGATCATCAATACGACCAGTCCCTCCACTGGCGACATCTCAGCCTTTCCAAGCCTGTCCGCTGGAGAAGACAGCGGGTGGGTGGCCCTCGCGACGCGGCTCGGCGCCCAACTCCCCACGATCTATGGCGAGCTCTCGGACGACGACCCGCTGGGCCCGCGCGACCTGCGCACCTCAGGGACCTACAGCGGAGTCAGTCAGGGGCTGATTTACAACCCAACGCTCGCGGGCGGGAAAGTCTGCTACATGAGCGAGCTCAACCCGTTCTCCCTTGGCAAAGCCTGCTGGTCGGACGACGACCTGCTGGTGCGGACGGGGGATACGCTCGGCACGACCAATGCCATCTGGGGCGACCTGAACTTCTGTAGGGCCCTCACCGGAGGCGGTGCCATCGTGCGTGGTGCCGCTTCCTTTGGTGGCGGGACGTTCGTACGAACGTACGCCCGGTATCCCTCCGGCGACCTGCTCCTCCGTCGCGGCCAAGCGGTCCCAGGCGAGAACGCCTCGGTCCAGAGCATCCTCAGTTTCGACGCGAGCCCCGATGGCTCGCACTGGGTGGCCGTCGTGCAGCTCAGCGGCGGCACGAATACGGCGATCCTCCTGGACGGCGACGTCTATCGCTTTGGGATGACGGGCAAAGCCGTCACTGGAACCCCTGCCGATGAAGCCCTTCCAGCCCCCGAGACGGGGACCTTCGTCGATCTTGGCAACGCCCAAGTGTCGGACGCCGGAGAGGTCGCGTTCTACGGGGCCGTCTCCTCCAATGAGGTGGTGCGCGGCGGGCTCTTCCGCGATGGCCGGCGTGCACTGAACAGCACGGCCGTCCCCCTGCGCCCTGACGCAATGGACGCACAGGGCGGAGTCGCCACGGGACTCAGCGCTTCCCTTGGGGGTTTTCTACTTGCGACCTACGAAGGCCAGCGAGTGGTCCCAGCGTTCAACGGCCTCGACGTCGACGGCAACGGGATTGCCAATACCGAGTACCGCATGGACGACGGGCTCTCAGCCGGTGTCATGAGTGGTAGCGGGGTGATCTACGGGATCGTCCGCCTGAGGCTCCCGATGAACCCATTCTTTGGCTTCGCGGTGGTCAAGTCGGCCCTCAAGCCCGCCGCATCGATCGTGTGCGAAGGCGCGGCCAATCAAACCGGCCAGCCCGCCCACGTCGTCGCCGTCGGCTCGACCCACGTGGGTTACAACCGCATGAAACTGTCGGCCCTCGGCCTCCCTACCTCCGGCTTCGCGCTTCCGCTGATTTCGCGGACCTCCTCCGCCCCCGTCCAGCCAGCAGGAAGCAACGGCAGCCTTTGCCTCGGTGGCTCCATCGGTCGCCTCCCGATCTTCTTCGGCGGCGCCGGCGGGACAGCCTCCACGGACCTCTACCTGAACGTGCTGCCCCAGGGAACGGGCACCGTGGCAGCCCAAGCAGGTGAGACCTGGTACGCCCAGCTCTGGTACCGCGACAACCAAGGCGGTGTCGCCGCGAGCAACTTCTCGGACGCCATCTCGATCTCTTTCCGCTGATCAGGCGGGCAGGCAGTACCGATTCGCGACCGAATCGGTACTGCCTCCTTCCACTCGATCGGGGCCCGCTCCTTCGCGGCTCACCCAAGTCTCGAAGCCGCGGCGCCGCCCCGCAGCAGCGTCGGCTACTTTCTCCGATCGGCGACAGGAGCCGTTTCCGTCTCCTGGCTCGCCTGGGGCTTCGCGGGCGCCACCGGGTCGAGGCCAAAATCACGGCCCTTGTCGACCGCCGGGACGCCGTCTGCGATCCACTTCGTCGCCGGCCCGCCCATGAGGTAGTGGTCGAAGAACTGCTGCATCCGCTTCGTGAAGTCGAGCATGTTCTCCTTCTTGCCAAGGCCGTGGCCTTCACCGTTGTAGTTCAGCATCCACGTGGGCTTCCCGAGGCGCCGCAGCGCGACGAACATCTCGATGCCCTGGTACCACGGCACGGCGCCGTCTTTGTCGTTGTGCAGCATGAGCAGCGGGGTCTCGACCTTGTCGGCGAAGAACACCGGTGAGTTTTCGATGTAGAGATCGCGCGCGTTCCAGAGGGTGTCGCCGATTCGACTCTGGGTCTTTTCGTACTGGAACATCCGGCTCATGCCGCTCGCCCAACGAATGCCGCCGTAGGCGCTCGTCATGTTGCTGACGGGCGCGCCTGCCTCAGCGCACGCAAAGACGTTCGTCATCGTCACCAGGTAGGCGATCTGGTAACCGCCCCAGCTATGGCCCTGGACGCCGATGCGGTCTGGGTCCACGAATCCCATGTCCACGACGGTCTGGATGCCCGGGAGAATCGCATTGGCCGCGCTCGGCCCAGGGCTGCCGGTCTCGTACGGGATGTCCGGCACGAAGACCACGTAGCCGCGGCTGACGTAGAAGCTGTAGTTGATCGACGCCCGGGTGGCGGCCGGCGTCACGTAGCTGTGCAGTCGATCTGAGCTCCGTTCGTAGAAGTACACCATCATCGGGTACTTGTGGGACGGGTCGAAGTTGTCCGGCTTGTAGAGGATCCCGTCGAGGGGCGTCCCAAGCGTCGTTTCGTAGTGCACGAGCTCTGCCGTCCCCCATAGGAAGTCGCGCTGCTGGGGGTTGGCCCAGCTGAGGCGCTTCAGTTCCTCGAACTCCAAGGACGTAGACCAAAGGTCCGGCGAACGACGGAACGTCTCGCGCGTCAAGACGAGGGTGTCAGCGTCCTTGGCCTTGGTCACACCACCGACGCGCTCGTCCAGCATGAGCAACGATTCGAGGACGCCGTCCGCCGCGCCCTCCGCGGGCCCATGAAGACGGGCATAACCGGAGCCTTTCGTACGCTCGCTGAAGGCACTCAAAAGCAGCGGCCCGCCGGATGGGATGAAACGCTCCTCGCGATCCAATCTTGAGTAGCGGTACCGAATGCCGTTCTCGCGTCCCTTGCCACCCGTCATGCAGGTGGCTGATTCCGGTGCCGCAGGATCGACCTCCCAAATATCGTAGCGGTCGTAAACGAGGACCCTGGCGTCATCGGGTCGCCAGCCGGCGACTCCATAGGAGCGCGGCGGCGACGGTGTATCGTGGAGTTCGTTGGCGAGCGAGGTCGGAATCCCGGCCCCTAGGCCAAAGGGCTCCCGGGCCTCAATCGACATCGCAAACAGGCCCTTCTCGTCGGGGTTCCACCACGTGACGTGGGTTCCCCCCGGGGAGAGCGACGCCGTGCCGCGAACCGCCTCGAGGATGAGGGTCGCTTCGCCGGTGCTGAGATCCACGAGGTAGGAGTCGCTGAAGCCCGGGGACTCCCAGGAGCGTGAAACGGCGTACTTGGATTGGCTGGTGCCCACGGCGACGTCAGCCGTCGAGCGGGTGTCCACGCGAACATTCGGCACGTCCAGCGTGGCGAGCTGCACCATCTTCGCAGCGCCGATGTCGTAGAGCGCGCGGTAGCCACGGTTCCGCTCGCGGTTCGCTTCCAGGAGCTGCTGCGGCTGCAAGGCCTTGTCTTTCCAGTGCCAGATATCGACGATGGCCTGCGGCTCTAGCTCCCTGGCCTTCTTCTCCTTCTTGAGCTGCTCCGCGGTCTTGCCGGCGTCCTCAGGACGTGGCTGCGTGTCGAAGAGAAGCCGGCGCCCGTCCTCGGTGAATGTTGGTCGGGCAGAGGCGATCCACCAGTCTTTCGGCATCGCCGCATCTGAGGCGTCCACGATCTTCTTGGCTGCCTCCGAACCGACGGCCCAGTGGTAGATGGCCACGCTGGGCTTCTCGGGGCCGTAGTCGTCGCGATCGGTCACGAATGCGAGCTGCTGTTCGTCCTCGCTGAAGCTGAGGGAGCGATAGCTGCCTCGGCCCGAAGCCACTTGCACCATGTCGCCGCTGGCAAGGTCAACGATGTGCACACCGTCTGACTCGGCGTCCGTGGCCGAGGTCGCGAGCGCGAGACGCGCCCCGAACTTGCTGAACCTGTGCGACGTCACGTCCGGAAAGCGCCTCTCGATGCCCGTCTCGAGGTTCCGCAGAACCAGGACCTCGCCGTTGTCCTTCTTCCGCTTCTCCTTTGCTTTGCTTTGGCCCTTCTTCCCAACTCCTTTTTCAGCGCCTTTCTTTGTGCCTATTTCAGTGCCCTTCTCCGCGCCTTCCCCTGCTCCCTTCTTCGCTTCTTTGGTGGGTTCTTCAGCTGGCTCCTGAGCGCCAACCTCCTTGGGGGCCTCTTCTTCAGCTCCACCCTCGGCGGGGGCCGCCTCTTCCTGGGCCCACTCAGGCGCAGGCTCGGTCAGCATGCCCCCGGAGATCGAGTAGGTCTCCGATTCCTCGACCTTGCCGGCCTTCGGTTTGATGTCCCCGCTTGGTTTGAGCGGAGAGTACGCGATCCAACCCGCCCCCTCCTCGGGCATGCTCATGGTCTGTACGTCATGCAGCGTGACGTGGCGATCCTCGACCAAGTCGAGGATCTGGAGCTTTGGCTTGGGGAGGTCCGACGAACTCGTGTCCTTCTTGCGCAGTGCCTTGATGAGTTCAGGATCCGGGTTGATCAAGTAGGCCGCAAATCGGCTTTCGTGGCTGAAGCGCAGCCTCGAACCGCCCTCCACGGTGTACTCCTTCTTTGTGTCGATCTCCCGAATCTTCAGGGTGCTCGCTCCCTTCGCCGGCCTGATCGAGAAGCCGACCCACTTGCCATCGCCCGATAGCACCCGGCTCCCGACCCGGTTCCACTTGTCGTAGTCTTCGTGCTCGAGCGCACGGCGGCCGATCTCGTCCTGGGCCGAAGGGGGAGCCAGTGGTTTCGCCGCGGGAGCGGCCTGGGAAAGGACAGCAAGCGCAGCAAAGGCGCTGACTTGTCGGAGGGAGAACGTGTTCATTCGCATGGGCAGGGTCGCGCCTGATCCTGGGTGGAGTTGCATAAGCTGCGAGGCCAAGATGGTCCCCGCCGCCTCGTTAGCGTACGGGCCCGGGCGACGTTCACGGCAGTGGCTACAGAGGCCAAACGGTGATGCGGCGGCGGAGTGTCCCAGCCCTGGAGCCGTGGCGGGGTGGGCTCTTCGGCCCTGCTCTAGGAGGAGTTGAACCCACCGGCTGACGGCGAAGCCCTGGGCATCAACCTCGACGGCGCCTGGGTCTCCGTGTTCGCGCCCTTCCCTCGCCGATCACCAAGCGCATAAGGGCCCCGAACAAGGCCGTTTGCAGCCCCAGAACGTGCCCCACGGCTACTTCCCACTCCTTGCCGACCCCAGAATGCTCAGCTTCGCTACGTTGGTTGCACCACCCGTCAGCCCAAGCACGCGCTCGCTGACCATGGGCCGGATCTGGATCGTCCCCGCTGCCGGGGACTCCGAAAGTTCCAACGCCCCCCCGTGGGCGCCGCGCTCGCAAGTGCGACCCTCCCCCATCCGCACCTTCCCAAGAGAGAATCGACTGATGCTTCGCCTTTTGCTCGTCTCCTCCACTGCATTCGTCCTTGTGGCCACGGCCGCCGCCCAAACGACCCCACACCTGGACAAAGCCGCGAGGATCATCGGCCCTGTCAAGAACGCGGGTACCTACCACGTCGTCACTGGAACCTGGACCAGAGCGCACTCCGTCGTGGCCAGCTTTGGACTCTCCGACAACATCTACAGCAACACGGCCCAGACGGGCTATTACTACCCGACGATCGGCCCAAATGGCGCGGCCGCCCTCGGCCAGCTGATCGACGAGGGTGCCGTGCCCGGCACCACGAACCCGACCGTGTTCGCCAATGGTGGCGCCGTGACCGACCTCAATCAAGTGACGGAGATCCAGCTCGCCTATTGTGACTTCGATCCAACGGCCGGTGTCTCTGGCTGGACCTTGAGCTTCTACGAGGACTACGCTCCCTGCACCTTCAACAACCCGACTCCCGTGGGGACGGTGACCGTGACGGGTTTTCCGTCCAACGGTTGCTGGATCGCGAACCTGGATCTCACCGCGGCCACCGGCACGGGCGAAGAATTCATGCTGCAGGCTGACGGTGGAGCGGCTGCCCCAGGCTTCGATGGCATCCCCGCCCTCGACTCCATCGGCATCAGCTGGGAGTACACCGGTACTGGTACCGACCTTGCTGGCCCCTTCATCAGCGGCGACCCGGCGGTGACAGATTCGGGATGGCTCACGGGCAACCCGAATACCGGCTCCAACACTTACTACGGCGAAACTGGCGGGTGCCCAGGCACCGGCTCGGGGTACGGGAACAACGACTCCTACTGGATCGAAGACGCCTTCATGGTCGGCGGCCTTGCCCAAGGCTCCACGTGTTACTGGTTTGGTGGCTACACCAACATCGGCAACCCCTGCGGAGGTTCAGTGAGAATCCCCTACGGCGCCTTCTGGATGGAGATGTCCACTTCCCTGAGCGTCTCCTCCACGGTTAGCTCCCCTGGCTGCGTCGGTGCCGTGACGGCCACCGGCTCCCCCGCAGTTTGTGAGGTCATCGGTGACATCGTCCCTGCGAACAACAACGCTGAGATCCGCGCGTCGGGCGTTCCGCTGAATCAATTCGGCATCTTCGCCACAGGTCTTGCGACGATCCCGCCGAGCACGATCTTCTCGGGCAACGGCTGGATCTGCATCAACCCCGTCGCCTTGGGCGGCCTTGGCCGATTCCAAGGCGCTGCTCAGATCAAGAACTCCGGCCTGGGCGGCACATTCTCTCTCGACACCACGCTTGGGGAATGGGACCTGACTTCGATGCCAACGTCGACCGGCAGCTACGCCGTCATGGCGGGCATCACGTCCAATTTCCAAGCCTGGTTCCGCGAACCGGTTGCCACTGGCCACAACTTCTCCGGCTCTTGCTCAGTGACCTGGCAATGATCCGAGGGGACCTGGCAATGATCCGAGGGAGTACGGTGCCACGAGGGAGTACGGAGAGTACGGTGCCAGGATCATTCTTTCGCTCTTGACCGTTGCCGTCGAGTCGTGACTACGTGGCCGCCAGCCCGATGATTTCGCGCCGGCTGAAGGCGCAAGAATCTGTGGGCTGGCTTGCCACTAAGGACGGTCGCCCCACGGACGCCCCTATGGTCGTGGGCATGACCGTGTCGGGCTGAACTTTCCTCGCGGCCGCCTTACGACTGGCGCAGCACGCTAGACAACGAATCCAGCGTTGGCTTCAGCGGGAGCGCAAGCGTGGGACGCTCGATCAACTCCCGTAACGAAGTCGGCACTTCAATCTCCTGCCCGATCAGCGGCTCGACAACATCGGCGAACTTCGCGGGATGGGCCGTTGCCGCGACGATCCAGTCACCTTTGCGATCGTCAGGATCGTCTCCGCTCTGCAAGCGCCTGCAAACGGCTATGGCGCACGCCGTGTGCGGGCAGACGATCTCGCCGGTATGCTCGAACGTGGCGCGAATGGTCGAACGAATCGCGTCGTCGTCCACCCATTGCCCGCGGACGACATCGGCTGGCTCCACGAACAGGTGTCGCAGCCGCTCGAGGTTACTTGGCGCGCCCACATCCATCGCATTGGCGAGCGTCTCGACACTGTCCCGCGGTTCGTATCGCCCCGTCTGCAAGTACTCAGGAATGACACGGTTGTTGTTGCTCGCAAGCACGACCTTGCCGATGGGAATCCCGGACTCCCGTGCCAACAAACAGGCGAACGCGTTGCCAAGGTTGCCCGTCGGAATCACGAAGTTGGGCGTGGGTCGCCCTTCCTCTCGCGCGGCCACCGAGGCGTGCACGAAGTAGGACATCTGCGGGAACAACCGACCGAGGCTGATGCTGTTCGCGGAAACGAGCCCGTGTGACTCGGTGAGGGCCGGATCGGCGAATGCCGCCTTCGCCAGCCGTTGGCAATCATCGAAGGTGCCATCGACGCGGTAGGTCGCGACGTTGCCGCCAAACGCGCCGAGTTGGTGGGCTTGCCGAGCCGAGACCCGGTTGTCGGGGTACAGCACGACCACGCGAAATCCCGGTCGACGGTGGAATGCGGCGGCGACCGCGGCCCCGGTGTCGCCGGACGTTGCAACTAGCACGGTGCGTCGCCCTTCTGGTGCGAACAACCGAGCAAGACAGCTGGCTAAGAAGCGGGCACCGAAGTCCTTGAAGGCGGCCGTTGGACCCCAGAAGAGTTCGAGCAATCCGGTGTGTTCGTTGATCCACTTCGTCGGCGCCTGAAAATCTAGGCTCTCCAGCACGATGTCCCGCAGGTGAGGCCTCAGCGCATCGCCGTCAAAAAAGGGCTCCATCGAGCGTATTGCTCGCTCCTGTAGCGAGTCTCCCCATGGCCCCGCCTGCTTCGGGATCTCCGTGGGCATGAACAGGCCGCCATCGGGCGCCTGGCCCCTCGCAATGGCCGCCGACAACGCAACGGGTGCTGAGCCCCGCGTGCTTACGAAGTCCATCAGATGACCTCTGCCTTCGGCCCAGCCACGGGCCCAACGTAAGCGTCACTCGCCAGGGAGACGCCGGCGAACGCGCTCTGCATGGAGGCGACCCCGCGTTCCGCATCCGCCCGTGAGGCGAACCAACCAAAGACGCTAGGGCCACCTCCACTGATACTGGCGCCGAGGGCCCCACAGTCCAACGCCGCTTCCTTCACGGCGTCGAAGCCAGGAATCAATGGCGCGCGGCGTGGTTCGGCGAGCACGTCATAGAGTCCGCGTTTGAGCAGCTCAGCATCGCCCTGGTAGCAACCAGAGAAGACGAGGGCGAGGCCTTCCAGCTGCGCGGTCACTTGATCGAGCGGGAATGGCGCAGCCAAGACCGCGCGTGACTCACGCGTCTCGAGGCGGCAGTGTGGGTGGACCAAGCCAACATGCAGCCAATCGGGTACTGGCACCCGAACCGGCGCGCCTCGACGCGGAGCGATGACGAGGCCCCCCATCAAGCTCGGCGCCACGTTGTCGCCGTGCGGTGCGCCACTCGCCGCCGCCTCGCCGGTGCAGGCGGCGGCATAGAGAACTTCCATCTCCTGTGGTGTCGACAGCAGCGCGTTGGCGGCGACCACGGCGGCGACGGCTGATGCGGCAGATCCGCCCATGCCGGAGGCCAGGGGGATCCCCTTGTGGACCTCGAGGGCGAATCCTTGATCTTCCCCATTCGCTAATAGCACCAGCTCTAGCACGGCCCGGCTGGCCGTGTTGCGTTCGGGATCGAACGGTAGCTCGGCGTCGAGGCAGTCGATCGCCGTGATTCTGACGCCCGCTTGATCGGTCCTCGTGACGACCACACGATCGTGGGCGCCCGCGAAGGAGTGACCGAGCACGTCAAAGCCGGCAGCGCAGTTGCCAACGGAGGCCGGGGCGATCGCAACGGCCTTGTTCGTCGGGAAGATGTCGATGGGATCACTGTACCAAGTGCGACTTCGGCCTTCGATCTGGAGCGGGAAGCTGGCGCCAGGGCCCCTGCGGCCTTGATTTGGCTGAGATTGGCAAGGAATCTTGCGTTCGAAAGGGAGGCGACTCGGTCCTGCGGATAGACCCTAGCTTCGCCCCATGACCCCGCCACCCTTAGAGCAGCTCCTCGCAGACCAAGGCCGCCTCGTTCGGCGCTTGGCGGCCGAAGTCGTCGGTGACGCGCACCTCGCGGAGGATGTGGCCCAGGAGGCGTGGCTGCGAGGGCTGCCGGCACAGGCTCCGGCGGCGGAGGCCAGCGCTTGGTGGCGAACCGTCATCCGCAACTTGGGCCGTAGCCTGCGGCTATCCGATGGCGCCCGACAATGGCGCGAGCGAGCCGTGGCTCGGGACGAGCACGTGCCCTCGACCCACGACGAGCTGGAGCGCACCGAACTCGTGACACGCATCGCCAGCGCAGTCCAGGCTTTGCCCGAGCCCTATCGCGGCGTGGTCTCAATGCGCTACTGGGACGGTCTCGCCCCCCGGGACATCGCCCGCGCCCGCGGCGCTCCAGTCGCCACCATCAAGAGCCAGCTACAGCGCGGGTTGCAGCGCCTGCGCGCCGAGCTCGCTGACTCCGACTCCTCCACGCGCCGGGGCCTCATGGCCCTTGCGCTCCCCGCCTCCCGCAATGGGCTGCTCGTTTATTCTCTGCTTATGCAAGTCAACCTGAAGGTCATCGGAGCCGCGCTCGCCCTGGGTGCGCTGGGTGTTTGGGGCCTCGCGACCCGCGGGGCGCCGTCGCCTGGTATCGGCCCAGCCTCCGGCGGCCGGAGCGCGGAGGCCCCCGGGGATCACACCGCGGCGAGCCTGCCCGTTGAAGGCAACGGCGGGACTCCTGAACTCGATGGAGTGGGGCTCGAAAGTCATGGGGTCGCCGGGGCCCGGATCCCTGCCGCGGGGGAGACGACGGAGCCGCCCAGCTCCATGCGGCTCCGCGGGCGAGTGGTCGACGGTGCGGGTGCCCCGCTGGCTGGTGCACATTTGGAGCTCACCCACAAGGAGGACTCTTCGACTCCCATTGAGTTCGAGACTACCGCGGAGGGAACCTTCGAATGCCTCGAGGCCTCGCCGGGAGACTACAGCCTGGAGGTACGAGCAATCGGGTGCGTGCCCTGGGCGGGCCGGCTCAATCTGCCCCCAGGCTTTGACGGGTTGTTGCGCGACATCATCGTGCAGCGCGGTCGAGGGCTGCATGGACGGGTGGTGAACGAGGCCGGGGATCCCGTCCCTGGCGCAGGGCTTTATCTGCTGGAACAAGCGACCTCCATGAGCCCCGTCACGGAGCAGCTTGCCGCGACCACCACCGAGGACGGCATTTTCGAGCTGTTGGGGCTTCCGTCCCATAGCCTCTACTTGGGCGTTTCAGTGCAGCACCTGGTCCCGGAACTGGTTCGCATTCCACGGCAGAGCGCGACAGATGACGAGCCATTGACGGTGGAGCTCGCCCAGGGCTGGACCGCCAACGTGGACATTGATGGGCTCGGTCCGAGGGCGCCCAGGCTTCGAATTCGAGCCATGCCCGCGACCGGTTCCGCGCTGGCGAATGACGAATTCGCCTGGCGGGCCCATACCCAGAGGCGCTGGCCGGTGGAGAACACACAGCCCCTGCGGATCGAGGGGTTGGCCCTTGGCGAGCGGTACTACGTTCAGCTGGAGAAGGCGTTGCCCGACGGCACCTGGCGGGCGGGGGATGATGTTCCGCTGGTTTCCGAGGACGCTCCCCGGGTGAAGCTAAGCTACCAACCCCGTGCCAGCCTGACGGTCACCGTCCGAAGCGCCCTGGATGGCCGGCCAGTCGAGGGCTTCGTCGCGCTCGTGGAGCGCTGGGGCATCGAGTGGGATCCCCTCACACCGGCGCAGCAGGCCGCCCCGTCAGTCGCCGGAACCAACCACTACTCCGTGCAGCCAGGCAAGTCCATGAGGCTGCGCGTTCAGGCAGATGGATTCGCCTCGGCAACCCTGGACCCCATCGTGTGCGAAGCCGGAGAGCTGATGGTGATGCCAACCGTGCGCTTGAAGCCCACCGGTGTCGTGTCGGTGAAGGTGCGGGACGCGCAAACGGGTCAATCGCTCGAAGGCGCGACGCTGCGGGTGCGCGAGGACTGGACGCAGGATCCTGCGGTATGGCGCAAGCGGGTGCACACGGATGCGTCGGGTGCGGCCCAGGTCACGATCGGCTCGCGCAATGACGCCGAACTCCATGTGTCCTGCAAGGGCTACGAGCCGCGCGTCCTCGAGAAGTCTGCGCTGGCGGACACCGTCACCATCGGCCTCGAGCCCGCCTGTGGCGCCACCGTACACGTGCTCGACGACTCGGGGTCCCCCGTGGAGGGGGTCATTGTGTCCTGCAAGCGCACGAGCGATAGCGACGGTAAGGAGCTCACGGGGATGTCCGACTTGGAGGGACGCCTGACGTTCACCGGCTTGCAAGCGGGGGAGCACATCTTCGCGGTCGTGGACACCGAGCTCATCGGCAAGCGCATCATGATGGGAGGAGCGGTTGCAACGGTCTCAATGATCTCCGTGTCCAGAAGGAACGAGGAGACCGAACCGGTAGTCGCGGACGTGCAGGTCGGTGCGCAGGCAATGATCGAGGTCGTGGTCCCTGGGCGCGTTTCGCTGGAAGGCCGCGTGCTGGACGGCGCGACCCCCCAGCCAGGGGTGGGGCTGCACTGGATCAACCGCACGGTTGGCCTGGATGAAATTCTGAGCCTTACCATGCTCGGGGACGCGCGGTTCACAACCGATCTCAAGGGCCGCTTCCGGCTCCCTGCGTTGCCCACTGGAGAGGGCACATTGGTGTTGGAGCACCCCGGCCGCCGCTTCCCCATCGCGATACCACTGGAGTTGCACTCCGACAAGGAAGGTCTCGAAGTGCAGCTACCTGGCGCGACCATCCGTGGGACGGTCCACGGCCCGGAGGGTGATCCGCTGCCGGGGGCCGAAGTGCGCGTGGGCGTGTACGCGATGGACGGCTCCCGCATGCGCGCTCCAGAGGTGACCACGGTGGACGCAGCCGGTGTCATCTCCGTCCACGGCGGTGACGTTCCGGTCCAGCGCTACCTGACGGACGCGTCGGGTCACTACGTCATTCACAATGCGCCAGTGGGGTACTCCCTCCAGCTAACGGCCTCGGCGGCCACCACGCTGGCGGCCACTGAGACCCGGGTCCTGATCGATGGCGAAGAGACGGACGTTGATTTCCAACTTGGGGCCGCCGGAGAGCTGCTCCTGCAGCTGCGCACTTCGAACGGAGAGTCCGCGCGTAACCGGATGCTGACTCTCGAGTGGAGCGGCTCGGGTAGCCAAGCGGGACATGAGCGGGTGATCGCGAACGATCCCTCCGTGCGGATTGGCGGACTGGTACCCGGCCCCTGGACGCTCAAGGTGGCTAACCTCGCGGACGCCCACGGCGAGCCAACGACAGAAGAAATCGAGATTCGCGCCTCCGAGTCAACCGAGCTAACCATCCAAGTCAACGACTGATAGAAGTACGGAGCCAGGATCGTTCTTTCACTTTTGATCCTAACCATCGAATCGATGGCCACGAGCGTCGCCGAACCGATCATGCCGCAGTCGTCGAAAGTTAAAAATTGACCCTGGCTCCGTACTTTGGTGGCGCGGCCGGGATGTGGGTCCGTGGGCTATGATGGCGACATGGTACTCGTCACTCTGCTGCTCTCCGTCTCGATACAGACGCCGCCGTCCACCGCCCCACAGGTCACACCCGAGACCCTCGAGGGGTTGATCGAGTTCGTGGTCCCAACCGATGAAGAGCTGAAGTGGCGGTCCGTCCCTTGGCGGCCGACGCTCTTCGACGGGCTGCGCGATGGTGCGGCGAAGGACAAGCCGGTATTGCTGTGGGCGATGAACGGGCACCCGCTGGGGTCGACATGAAACAACGGCGTGATCGACCGGCAGTTAGCCTGGTCGGACCCCGCAGTTCAGTCGCTCATGGCGCGTTTCATTCCGTGCGCTGATGAGGTAGGAGGGCTCCAGCGTGGAAAGAGCCCCACCGCCAAACTCTTCCAGACCTTCTGTGAAGAGGGCCATTATCGCGGTCGCACCGTTCCGACCGGGACCCGGCAAGGCATCTACGCAGTGACACCGTCGGGCAAGCTGTTGGCCTCGTGGAACTCCCGGCGCCCGGACTACGTCGCCAAGCAGATGGCGGCGGCCCTGGCGAAGTGGGATTCGATGGGCGGCGCGGAGCGACTGCCTGAGGAGGCGCTCGTCTCGGGACCTCGACCCGAGGATCACTACCCCGGTGACGGTCTCGTCCTGCAGGTCTTCTCGCGCGACCTCCCGAGGAAGGGAGGCGCGAGCTGTGACGACTGGCGCAAGGACGCGTGGAACATCGATCATCTCTGGCTCAGCGCGGAGGAAGCACGCGCCCTTGCCGGCGGGAAGCTCCCCGATGCTGCGTCGAGGCGGCTCGTACGCCTACACGGCCGTGACAACGTCCGCGGCCAGTCACGAACCTACCCGGAAAAGTCCATCGTGGAGGCCGCGTTAGCCTCAGCCAAGACGACTGCAGACGGGGGAAAGACAACCCTGCGACTCACAGGCCAAGGGGCAGTGCGCCAAGTCGGGCGTTGGAAGATCAATGACCGCCATGACGAGACCGCAGAGCACGTCCGGTCGTTCACTGGGTCGATGATCGGCACGGCGATTTGGGACGGCGAACGCTTCACTCGCTTCGATCTTGCCTGGGTCGGGGAACGCACGGGCGCGACCCAGTACAACGGGCGCGCGGACGATCCAGGCCCGGCTCCCATGGCGGTGGTCTTCCGGCTCGCGCCGAAGGATGACCGTGTCGCACCGTCGTGGTTCTGGGACTACGGCTGGCGCTAACGGGTTGCCGTGCTCGCCCAAAGCCCTCCGATGACGGGCCCGCCAGGGCAAAGGCCCTTGGATCGCCCGAGGTAGATGGATCACAGCGCCAACCACACGATGAGCCATGGCCATCGACGGGCCTCGGACCCAGAATGGGGTGATGAATTGCGCTCCAGTCCGCCACTGCCTCGTCCTTGCCGCCCTCTTCGTCTCCGCGTGCAGCTCCACCGGTGACATCGCGCCCGCTCCTGTGGCGGACGCGCCCGCAGCCGAGACGTTGGCCGAGACCTTCCAACGCATTGTGCCGGGCCCGGACGGCGTGGAGGTCCAGCACGTATCCGCTCCCCCTAGCTCAGCGCGCATCGAGGACCTCGACTTCCTCGTCGGCCGATGGGTCGGAGAGGCCTTCGGCGGCACTGCGGAGGAGGCCTGGACCCCCATCCTGGGCGGACAGATGCTGGGCACGTTCCGCCTTGTGCAGGACGGGGCGCCTGTCTTCAGCGAGCACATGCTGCTCGCCGTCCTGGACGGCCGCCCCGCCCTACGCCTCAAGCACTTCGACCCCCAGCTAGTGGGATGGGAGGAGAAGGACGGCTTCGTCGAGTTTGACCTGCTCGACGCAGTGCCCGGTCGCTCCGCGCACCTGGACGGCCTGACCTTCATCCGCAGCGGCGACGCGTTGGATATCTACCTCGCCCTGGAGACCCCGGACGGATCACGGGTAGAGCACCTGCAGTTCCAGCGCTCGACCCGCTGATGGACCGAACGCGCTGCCCCGTCGGCCGCGCCCACCTGACTCCGCGCTAAAGGGTGCGCAGGAATGCGATCAGCGCATCGCGCTCCTCCGCCGACAGATCGAGGCCAAACTCGTGCCCCTTCACAGCACGCGCTCCACCCCCGGGGTTCCAGCCGGTCGGGACATAGTCCTTCTGAAGACGCCGCGGGTCGAACCAGTCCTCGAGCGTGGCCACCGAGCCGTCGTGCGAGAAGGGTCCGCGGTACCACACGCCCTTCAGGCTCGGAACCTTGTAGAAGCCCGTGCCCCTGCGCGTCGTCATCGTGAGACGCGGGTCGGTGCCGATCGTGCCCCGCCGGATGTCTTCGCTGGCCAGCAGTGCCTCCGGTACCTTGAAGCCGGGCGCCGGGACGAGTTGGTTGCTGCTGTAGTGCGGCGCGGCATGGCAGCGACTGCATTCCTCTTCTTCGAAGAGGATCGCGCCCTCGCGGGCCCGCTCGTCCATCGCATGGGGATTCGGCGGCGGTTCCAGGGCGTAGAGAAACTTCGCCAGTGCATAGAGCTGAGGATCGGAGTAGCGAACCTGACCAGCTGGGTTGCCGACCCTGGCGAGTGCCGAGGCCAGCTCCTCCTCGTCCAGGAAACCAGCCCTATGCGCGGCGCGAATCTCCTCCGTCTCGGGCACGTAGCCGTCCCATGAAGCGAGTCGGTCCATCCCCTGGTTCAGGGCCACGTAGCGCATGAGGTCGCCGATGCCGCGGTGCCGCTGCAGTCCGGTGCGGTCGAGGTAACGCCGGTGCTGGAGGCCGATGAGGTCGGGGATCTGCACGGGCGAGAATGAGCAGGTTCCGTGGCGGGCGATGACGCCAAGGGGGATGGCACTGTGCGCGGCCGCAAGCATTTCGCCGTTGACGCCCTCCGGGATCGTCGGGACGACCCCCTTCCTCACCGGCATGCCGAACAAGCTGGTGATCTGCGCTGGGGCCTCGTCCGCGTTGAGTCCTTGCAAGGCGAGCGCAAAGCCGCGGTCGAACGGTTCATTGCCTTGGGCGCCCACGACCAGGCTGCCGTCCGC
>CAJXRJ010000065.1 GCA_913058555.1 uncultured bacterium | reverse complement strand
TACGAGATCATGCCTAGTCTCGTGGGCTCGGAGATGTGTATAAGAGACAGTGGATTATTCGCCCAACACGATGGCAGCGCTGGAGAAAATAATCACGGGGAACCCCCTTGAGCAGACCGATCAACCTGTCGCTCCCTACAGAACCGGGTATGACATCGAGACCTTCTTTGATGGCTTCGAAGTCGATGGCCCGGTTGGGACTTTCAGCACTTCTCGGTGGGCCGTTGCGCAGGCCTGGATCCGTCACTTGACGCAACTGGGCCGTCTCGGTGATGTCGTTGCGGAGGCGCTGAACCCAGGTGCCTTTCGAGGCTCCGACTACACCGTAGATGACGCCGCCGCCTTCTTGGACCCTTACCTACGGGATGATGGCCATCAACTCGTCCGGCGGTCAGGAAGGCACCGCCTGGCGCCGCTGCAAACGGGACTGGTTGAGCTTGGGGTCACCTTGTCGCCTGGAGAGCATGTTACCCACGAGTTCATCGAGGAGCAGATCGCAAAGTGCGAACACAAACTTGCTGATGGAGACTTTGACGGTGCGATCACAAACGCGCGCTCGCTCGTTGAAGCGACACTGGCGGACATTGAGTCCCGGCTAGTCCCCCTTCCCGAGCCTCACAAGGGGGATCTCGTGCAGCTGTACAAGAGGGTGCAGAAGCTCCTCAATCTGGAGCAGGGGCGAAAGGATATCGCTGATGGCCCACGGAAGATCCTCCAAGGACTGGCGAGCGTAGTTAGCGGAATCGCACCGATGCGGAACAAGATGAGTGACGCGCACGCGCGCGTAGCCAAGCCCGCGCCGCATCACGCAAGGCTGGCTGTGAACGCCGCGAGAACGCTCGTCAACTTCGCCTACGACTCATTCGAGTTTCAACTGCGCGCCGGTCGCATCACTGAGGTGAACGCTAAGAGGGCGGCCCAAGAATAGTCCGCGCTGCCTCGGCGACACTCAGCACCGTTATGATGCCCCGCAAATTCGTGCCCGTATCTCGCCCATGGAGTGCAACGAACATGGCGCCATTGCCGAATTCGGCGCTATCTCAGTGCTTGAGCTTCACCCAGCATTGCATAACCCTTGCCTAGCCGTCTGGGGGTCTTGCAAGTGCCCATTGGGGCGGATCTTCTGCCCGTTGCGCAACAAGCCCTGGGCCCTTCAACCTCGGGTAGATACCGGGAGAGGGCGAGAGGAACGTGCCTTACCTCACCCGTTTCGCGGCCTTCGGACCCTGGGCCAGCTCCCGAAGCTCCTCCACCCAGCAAGGGATGAAGGACAAGGCCGTTCACCTACTGGAGCTGTCCATGACCGACTTGAGCCGATCCTGAGCGACTTATGTATGCAAATGACAGGTTTGACCTGCTAGGGTCTGCCCACGAAGGAGGCCCCGCGGGGCTTCTACTCTCAAATGGCAAGACTCCAAGAGCCCAATCAGCTTCGCCGAGCGGAACCGGACATGAGCAACGAACCCTGGGTGTCGGTTGATGATGTCGCCAAGCACCTTGGAGTCGCGAAGGACTCTGTCTATCGCTGGATTGACACGCGAGGGCTCCCAGCTCACAAGATCGGTCGGCTCTGGAAGTTCAAACTGACCGAGGTGGACTTGTGGGTCCGAGCGGGTGGCGCCGACGGCAACAATGACTCGAAGGGTGAAGGGGCGGAGGAGCAATGAGCTCAACAGGCTGCACGGTCGACCTTCGTCGCCTCTTCAAGCTCCGCTTGGTTGTCGCTCGCCACGGCGAGATGGATGCCGCGCGATGGTGGAACACCCAGGGCGTGCTCGGCCGGCGAGGCGCCGTCGTGCTCAAGCGCGGCTTCCCCGCCACGCACAGGTTCACCCAAGCACGCATCGTCTTCGAGGTTGCTCGGAGTCGTTGCCGCGAGCTCTTCCACCCTCCTGGCTGCATGACGCTCTGGGATCTTCCGGCTGAGCTCGAAGAGCAATTCCAGGAGCACTGGCAGGCCTGGCTTGATGAGGAAGAGTCGTGGACTCCCGTCTTCGAAGCGGTCGCGGCTCAGACCGGCGAAGACCTGCTCGCCGCGCTGGCACAGCTCGACCTGATCTCGGGCACTCAGGTCGAGACCGTAAAGAAGATGAAGCGCTCGGCCGAGAGCCGCGCCGTTCCTATCTCCGGCAGCTACGAGCCCAACGACGAGATCCTCACCCTGCTAGCCGGTGGCTTCGCCCGCGGCGAGCCTGGCCAACCCGCCGTGCCCTACGCCCGACTCGAGGAGAGCTCGTGACGGCGTCTCGATCCAAGGTCGTTTCCTCCTTCACCATCATCAAGGGATCCTTGATCGAGGAGACATACGCCGTGTTTCGCGACTGGGACTCGGAGCAGAGCAAATTCGAGAACCTCCGCCGCGTTCGAGAAGAGAACAGCTTTGGGGCCACGAGCGCTCACTGGGCTCGTGATGTCGCGAAGGTCATCAACCGGCGTTTCGATCCAGGAGGTCGCGATCGGCCACTCGTTGATCTCGCGCTTGCCGGCTGTAGACCTGATGTTTGGAATCCGCTCCTCTTGTTCCACATGACCCGCGATGAGTTCCTACTGCGCGACTTCCTCATTCATTGGGTCTATCCACACTTCGTGAAGGGCTCGTACCGTCTCCACACGGACGATGTCGCGACTTACCTCGCCACCCTGGGCAAACGCAAAGGCATCGAGTGGTCCGGCCAATGGTCGGAATCCACGACCGAGCGGGTCGCTTCAGGCCTGCTTCGGATCGCGACGGACTTTGGTCTGCTCACCGGGACGGCGTACCGAGAGTTCGCCTCGTACCACCTTCCAACTGAGAGCTTCCTCTATCTCCTGTACGCGTTGGCCGAATCTGAACCTAACGCCCGGCGCGTCGTCGATGCCGAGGACTGGCAGATGTTCCTGATGGACGCGAGTGATGTAGACCGGGAGCTCCTGCGCCTACACCAGTTCAATCGGGTTCATTACCAGGTGGCCGGAAGCCTGATCGAGCTCAAGCTGCCCCATGAGAGTTTGGCTGACTACGCAAGGGAGCTTTGCGCATGAGCGATTGGAAGAAGCGACTGGTAGATCAACTGGAGCCGGTGCTCCAGCTTGCTGATCCGCGCCCAGCCATTAGCGCGTACCACGACATGCCCTACGCCATCTTCCGCTACCCGCCGGAAGATGAATTCGATCTGCGGCAAGAGTTGGCGCGCCTTAGGACACGGCTAGAGCAGTCAGGCAAGCGAGTTACCTCCATCTCGCTATCCGCCTGCCTGCAGGAAGCGCTGATAGCCGTCGGGCTTGAACCGGAAGCTCTGGCTCAAGCCGAGCAGTCCGTCGGTCTCGACGCCACGGTAGAGACCATTCATGAAGTCCTGAGTCACAACCAGCCTCTCGACGAGCTGGTGGCCGCCCATATTCCGGCTGACGCAGATCCCCTGCGTGATGTGGTTTTCTTGACTCGCGCCGGAGCTCTCTTCCCCGTCTACCGCACCTCCTCGCTCCTCGAGCAGTTGAAGGGCAAAGTCGCGGTCCCAGCGGTCCTCTTCTACCCGGGAGAGCTCGACGGCGCCGCCGGCCTGCGATTCATGGGCGTCCTTGATGCCGAGCACAACTACCGCCCCAAGATCTATTGAGGCTGATGCGATGACGATCCAAGACCTTTTCGCCAACGACATCTCCCGACGTATCGAGGAGGTGATCAAGGTTGACCAAGACGACGAGCAGATCATTCGTGACGAGCTCAGTGAATACGTCGTCACGGACTCTATTCGCGACCGCCTGGGAGAGATCCTCGAGGCCTATGCGGAGACACCGAACAAGCCCCACGAAGGTGTGGGCGTCTGGGTCTCCGGCTTCTTCGGCTCCGGTAAGTCCAGCTTCGCCAAGAACCTCGGACTCGCTCTTGAGAACCGCTCCATCCTCGGCGAGGGAGCGGGGCACCTTCTCGCTAAGCAGATTGGCGACTCGAAGGAAGCGGTGCTGCTCCACACGATCGCAGAGAAGATCCCGACCGAGGCGGTCATCTTCGACGTCTCCACGGACCGCGGCATTCGGAACGGGAACCAGAGCATCACCGAGATCATGTACAGGCTCTTCCTTCAGAGCCTGGGATACGCAAAGGATCTCGACTTGTCGGAGCTGGAAATCACGCTCGAAGAGGCCGGGACTCTCGAGGCCTTCAAGGCCATGTATCAGGAGACGTTCGGGAAGCCTTGGGACGAAGGCAAGGGCTTGATCGCTATCGCAGTGCAGCAGGCCAGTCGTGTCATGCACGAGCTGGACTCCGACACCTACACGACTGCGGACAGCTGGCGCGAGTCGGCCATGAAGCGTGCGGATATCAGCCCCGGCCACCTCGCCAAGCGCGGCATCGAGCTGATGGCCCGCCGCTGCCCCGACAAGACGCTGATCTTCGTCGTGGACGAGGTTGGCCAGTTCGTCGCCCGCGATGTTCAGAAGATGCTCGATCTCCAAGCCGTGGTTCAAAACCTCGGTCGAGTAGGTCGCGGCAAAATGTGGCTCATCGTTACGTCGCAGGAGAAGCTCACCGAGCTCGTCGGAGGCCTCGATGACAAGCGGGTTGAACTCGCCCGACTCATGGACCGGTTCCCTTTGCAGGTCCACCTTGAGCCAGCGGACATCTCCGAAGTAACCAGCAAGCGTGTCCTCTCCAAGAACGCAGCTGCCGAAACGACGTTGCGTGAGCTGTTCTCCACGCACCGGGGACGAATCACCGGCAACACGAAGCTCACCGCAGACATCAAGCTACCCGAGCTGGAGACCGAGAACTTCGCCGACCTCTACCCCCTGCTGCCCTATCAGATCGACCTCATCATCCAGGTCGTTTCGGGTCTGCGAACCCAAGGTGGTGCTAGCAAACACGTCGGCGGTGCCAACAGAACGATCATCAAGCTCGCACAGCAGCTCCTGATCCACCCTGACGTGGACTTGGCCTCGCAAGACGTCGGCGCCCTGGCGCGCGTGGATCAGATCTATGACCTCGTCTCAGGAAATATCGCCAGCGAGGTTCGCGGCAAGATCGACGACATTGGCGAGAAGGTCGATCATGCACTCGCTCAGCCCGTGGCGAAAGCAATCTGCTTGCTCCAGTACGTGCGCAGTATCCACCGCACGCCGGAGAACATCGCGGCCGCACTGCACCCCGCCGTCGACGCGGACTCCCGCCTAGCCGAGGTCAAGGCCGCCCTCGAAGCGCTAGAGCGAGCCCACATGGTCCGGCACGGCGACGACGGATACCGCATCCCGACGCCTGCCGAGGATGATTGGGAGCGCCAACGGGCCTCCCTTCAGCCCAAGCCCGGCGACGTCCATCGCCTCCACGCCGAGATCATCACGTCGCTCTGGCAGCCCCAGCCGCAACACAACCTCCTCGACGTCAAGCCGTTCAAGGCTGGCCTGCACCTCGGCGGGCGCCAAGTCGTGGACGGCGACATTGCGGTGCACCTAACACTCGCCGAGGCCGGCCAGGACGCCACGGAGCGCCTGGAAGAAGCGCGTAAGCGAAGTCGGTCTGAGCTCCAGGCCGTCTTGTGGGTTGCAAGCCTCGATGAGGCCATCGATCGCCAGACCGTCGAGATTCACCGCTCCAAGGAGATCCTATCCCGCAGAGAGCGCGGGGCCCAAACCAAGACGGAGGGAGCTCTCGTAGCGGAAGAGAAGCTGCGACTGCGTCGCCACCAAGATGAACTCCGTCGACTCCTGAAGCAGTCTCTACTCACAGGGACCGTGTACTTCCGGGGCAACGACCGGAGCCCAGGGAGCGGAGTCACGAGCGTAGACCGCGCCGCCTGCAACATCCTGGCACAGGCCCTGCCCGAGGTTTTCGATCGATTCGAAGAGGCAGCCGCCCGCGTCAAGAAGCAGGACCTCGAGGCCCTAATGACCACCGAGAAGCTGCTCGGCCTCACCCAGGTTTTCACCGACCTGCACCTCGTCCGCGACCAGGGCGGCCAGCCGGTCTTCAACACGGAAGAGGGCCCCCTCGCTGAAGTCCTGGCACGAATCGAGAACCGAACCAGCTACGGCGAGGTCGCGACCGGCCGTTTCCTTGTCGACGACTTCACCAAGCAGCCCTTCGGTTGGGAGTTCGACGTCGTCCGGATCTTCGTGGTGTCCCTGCTGCGTGCAGGCAAGCTCGAAGCAACCAGCCAAAGCCAGGTCATCGAGGCCGCCGTCTCTCTGGAGGCACGCAACACCTTCGGCAACAACAACCTCTTCCGACAAGCCTCGTTCCGCCCCCGCAAAGATGAGACGACGATGTCGGACTGGGCCGACGCGTCCCATGCCTTCGAAGCGGCATTCGGCAAGCAGATGCCTGACATCTCGAGCTCCGCGGCCGTCGCCAGCAGCATCCGGGACGCCTTGGGGTCGGTAGAGCCCGGGATCGAAGAGGCGCACGGCCTACTCCGCGACCATCGATTGCCTGGTAGCGACATCTTGCGCACGGCCATCGACCAGATGCGCGTGATCCGCGGCGGCAAGGCCGACAACGCCGTACAGACCTTCAACGCCTCACACAAGGAGCTGAAGGAAGCCATCAAGCGCAGCAAGGAGCTCTCGCAGGCCCTCACGGAAACGCGGCTTGAGGACGTCCGAAGAGCCCGGAAGGCCTTGAACGGGCTGTGGCCGTTCCTGGAGAAAGAGCCCGACCTCGCAGAAGGCCTGGAGGACCAAGCCTCCAAGCTCGCTGACCTGATGCAGAAGGAGACCTTCTTTAAGGACCTCGCCGCCATCGACCAACACGCCCGGGCTCTTGAGGAGGACTACCGCGAGCGCCACGGCGCCGCCGCCACCGCTCGCGCGGATGCCTACGAAGCCGCCGTAGAACAGCTCCATTCCACACCCGGGTGGCCCGACCTTGAAGAGGGCCAGCAACAGAAGCTGCAGTCCTCCCTCGTGGCTCTGGCCAACGCGGTGGTCCCCGATTCGGTAGCTATCCCACAGATGCGCTCCGATACGGACGCCTGCACCGGCCGCCTTTCCTCCGCCATCCAGAAGCTCCATGAAATCGTCGACGGCAACCGCATTGAGCCGGTGGCTGCATCCAGCTACTTCGTCGGCGGCATCGAAACCGAGGAGCAACTCGACCAGGCCCTAGGCGGCCTGCGAGACCGCTGCCTCGAGCTCATCGCAGCCGGCAACAAAGTCCTGGTTCAGTAGAGGCTACACCCCCCCCCACATGAACAAGGACACCCGCAACCGCCTTCAGCGCGCCACCCAAGCCGCGCGGGCGCTCATCGAGGACGAGTACGGCGAGCAGCTCGAGGGCACCTTCGACCTTCGCCTCGACGGAATGATTCCCTCCGAGCCCGGCGACCACCTCGACGCGCACCAGCGGGCCCTGTGGAAAAAGCTGGTCGCAACGATCGGGCACCTGGAAGCCGGCGGGGAGAAGAAGCCCGAGGCTGTCCAGTCCTACCTACGCGAAGCCGCCTTCACGACCCTCAACCGCTTCGTCGCCGTCAAGATGCTCGAGGCCCGCGGCCTCGTCCTGGAGAGCGTCTCCCAGGGCGACCAGTCCAGCGGCTTCAAGGAGTTTACCGGCCTCGCCCCCGGCCTCATCCAGCTCCCCGACCACGGCTACCGCCTGTACATCGAGTCCCTCTTCGACGAGATCGGTCGCGAGGTGCGCGTCCTTTTCGACCGGCGCGACCCGGCCAGCCTCCTCTGGGTCCGGCGCCAGGCCTTGCACGACCTGCTCAAGATCCTGAATGCCCCCGAGCTTTCAAGCGCGTGGGCTGAAGACGAGACCATCGGCTGGATCTATCAGTACTTCAATGGCGATGAAGAGCGGTCGAGGATGCGTGAGGAGAGCCAGGCACCGCGCAACAGCCGTGAGCTCGCCGTCCGCAACCAGTTCTTCACGCCCCGCTACGTGGTCCAATTCCTGACCGACAACACTCTGGGCCGTACCTGGTACGAGATGATGCAGGGCGACACCCAGCTCGCCCAACTCGACTACCTGGTCCGTCGGCCCAACGAAGTCTTTCTATTCGAGGGCGAGTCAGCTCCAAAGTCTGACGCCGACGACAGCGAGCTCAGCAAACAAGAGCTGCTCCAGCAGGCGGTGCAAGTTTCCTTCCGCGCCAAGAAGGACCCGCGGGACTTGCGCATCCTCGACCCGGCCTGTGGCTCAGGGCATTTCCTGCTCTACACCTTCGACCTTCTCATACCGATTTACGAGGAGGCCTGGGCCGATGCATCGGCTGCGGCCTTCATCGAGACGGGCACCCAACTGTGGGCCGACTACGGCAGCATCGACGATCTACGCCGCGCCATGCCCGAGCTAATCTTGCGGCACAACCTGCATGGCGTGGACATCGACCCTCGCGCGGCTCAAATCGCGGCTCTGGCTCTGTGGATGCGCGCCCAGCGGGCCTACAGCCAATTCGAGGTGGATCGCGCCCAGCGGCCGCCTATCACCAAGACTAATATTGTAGTGGCCGAGCCCATGCCGGGCGATGCCGAGCTGGTTGCCGAGTTTGCCGCCAGCTTGAAGCCGGCGGTGTTGGGCGACCTCTTCAAAAAGATGGTCGACGAGATGGAGCTCGCCGGTGAGCTGGGCTCGCTACTCAAGATCGAGGAGTCGATTGCCAAAGCCGTGGAGAAAGCAGAAGAGGCCCACGCCCAAGAGGGGCTCTTCGCTGAGAAGATCGAGGGTAAGGACTTCTGGGACACAGCGGACGAGAAGATCATCGCCGCTCTGGGGAGCTTTGCGGAGTCAGCAGCGGGAGCGGGTGGCGTGCGGCGACAGCTCTTTGCGGGCGACGCTGCGCAGGGCGTGGCCTTCATCGAGCTGATGCGGAAACGGTTTGACGCCGTGTTGATGAATCCGCCGTTTGGCGCCCCTTCCGAGGGCAGTCTACCGTACTTCCGTCGGCGCTACTCCGTAGCGTCCGACAACCTCTATGTTGCGTTTCTTACTGCCGCGATGCAGTTCACGATTCACAGCGGACGAATTGGTGCGTTGACAGATCGCTCATGGCTCAACAAGAGATACTACGGTGATTTCCGTCGTCAGGAATTGATTCCGCTACGTCGTTTGGAACTGCTCGCCGACTTGGGTGCTGGGGTGCTGGATGCAAACGTGGAGGTGGCAGCCCATACATATACGCCTGGTTCGGGAAGGACTAGCTTTCTGAATCTCCTGACAGCCCTCGACAAAGAGGCCAGACTGCGAAGCGCTGCTGCATCGCCAGAGTCCTGGAGCAGCCACGACATTCGGACGTTCAAGCGGTTTCCGGATGCCGCGTTTGTCTACGATTTGGCTCCTACCCTGACCAGATCATTCGATGCGGGCCAATGTGTCAGCGATGTTGCGTTCAAGTCATTCGGCGGCCTCAAGGCGGGTAGCTCCACCCACTTATTCCGGCTCCACTGGGAAGTGCCACAGGTCTCGTTGACGACCAGGGAGTGGGCCTATTTTCAGAACGGCAGCCCGTACTGCCCATATTACTATGGCACAAAGTATGTTGTGCGTTGCGACGAAATGTCGTGGGCAACCGTACGTGCCTATCCGAGTTCCAGAACTACAAACTCGGAGCTGTACTTTCGCGCCGGCCTCTTCTACGGAAAGCGAACTGATTGGATGTACGCATATGTTGGCGGGGCCGGCCAGGTTCCGTCCATGGAAGGCCATCTAATTACCTCCCATAGGCAAGAGGATATTTGGCGGAACCTCCTCATTGTCAACTCGTCTGTGTATCAAGAAGTTGCAAACCATCTGTGCGGGCAGCATAAGTACGCGGGCTATGTGAATCCGATTCGAATGGAAATCGACCGCTTCCCGGACTGGGAGTTGAAGATCAAAGCGGTGGTCGCAAGACTGCTGTCTCTTGACTACGGCAACGAACTCTCACCGCTTTTCGTGCGCCCCAAGTCTGTCGATATACAGCGTAATTCACATGGAGGCCTCCTCGTCTTTCAACAGGTCGCGGAATGGAGGGAGGGCATCGCCAACGCGGCCAATCAAGTACGCGAAGACTACGATAGGGTGGTTGAACAGGAGTTTCAGTGGGCGGGCAGGGACAGGCGGGCCCCAGCGTCGGTCGACTACGTCCGCCATCTATTCGGAGAGTCCAATAGCCCAGCCCTAGAGGCAAAGGTGCTCATCTCGTACTTGGTGGGCGTCGCCTTTGGGCGTTGGTCAATCGCAGCCGCAAACAGCAACTTCGCTCCACCATTGAATGCAGACTTTGCCCTTCGCCCCATTCCGACCACTCCTTTCGCATCAGGCGAAGACCACCGTGATTGGGCGTCGGGTGGCCTCGCTGCCACGTCCATAGCCGAGCAGGAGCACCGAGGGATCCAGCATTTTCTAGTTCTCGATGCCGGCCATGAGGACGACGCGGTCCGCCTCATGCAGGACTGCGGTACCGAGGTTCTTGCCTCGAAAAGTACAGAACTACTACGAGTGGCGGTCGAACACATAGCCAAGACGACATCCGTTTCTGACCTTCGTGGCTGGTTGGCCACCGGCTTCTTCAGCGATCACGTCGAGCGGTATTCGCGAGGCAAGCTCAAAGCCCCCATCTACTGGCAACTCGCCACGCCCTCGGCCTCGTACTCCGTCTGGTGCTACTACCACCGATTGACCCGCGACACCTTCTTCCGGGTCGCGAACGACTACGTCACCCCCAAGGTCGACCACGAAGAGCGCAAGCTCAATACCCTGCACCAAGAGGCCGGGCCCGACCCTTCGAGCAAGCAGCGCAAGGAAATCGACGCCCAGGACACCCTCGTCGCCGAGCTCCGCACCTTCCTGACCGAGGTGAAGCGGATCGCCCCATTGTGGAACCCCAACCTCAACGACGGCGCCATCATCAACTTTGCCCCGCTCTGGCGGCTCGTTCCCCAGCACAAGACCTGGCAGAGAGAGTGTAAGTCCGCCTGGGACAAACTGTGCAAGGGCAATTACGACTGGGCGCACCTGGCGATGCACCTCTGGCCCGAGCGGGTGGCGCCGAAGTGTGCGAAGGACCGTATCCTCGCCATCGCCCACGGGCTGGAGGGGGTCTTCTGGTGCGAGGATGAAGACGGCAAGTGGCAGCCGAAGAAGGTCTCCGACGAGGAAGTCGCTGATCTCGTTGCCGAGCGCACATCACCGGCCGTGAAGGTCGCCCTGAAGAGCCTGCTTGAGGCCCCCGCGCCTTCCACTGGACGTGGACATGCTCCTCGGCGCAAGAAGGCGACGACGAGACGCACCAAGGCCGCTGCGCCCTCAACCGTCCCCGCGGAGCCCCTTGAACGGGAGCCGCGCCAGAACACCTCCGAACGCAGTATCGACGCCACTGTCCTCGACCAGATCCGCTCCGCGATCGCCACCCTCGGCGACAGCGCGGACAGGTCCGACATCCTCGACACAGCGGGGCTCTCCGTCTCCCAATGGACCCCAGCGATCGATGCCCTCCTCGCAGACGGTAGCGTCACAAAGACCGGCCAGAAGCGCGGCACCCGTTACCACCTGGCTAAGAATCCCAGCTGATGGACGCCTTTACCGAATACCTGTGCCAGCAGCTCGACGAAATGCTGAAGAAGCACAGCATCGTCGTGTTCTACGACCCGCGCCGCGAGTTCGAGCCCCTCTTCGAGCGAGAGCTGGAGGAGGTGGGAACGGGATATGACGGGCTGCCTCGCGTCTTGGTGAAGGATCGACTGACGTTCGTCGCCCAATACCGGAGCTCGTACTTCGGGCTACGCCACGCGGTCGAGCCCATCGCCGATCTCGACAGACCGGATCCCCTGATCGTGTACCTGCCGGGCGTCGAGCGGGATCGGCAGACGTCAGTCCTGATGGAGCTCGAGAAAGGGGGCACGGCCTACGAGCCGCAGCTTCGCAAGCACGCGCGCCTTGTTCTGCGTACGCGATTCACCGATGGACAGATCGACGAGATGCTGAAGCCAACCAGCATCCGATACGACGACGTCGTCTCGTTCGTGGGTCAGGGCGACGAAGGGCATACCGCTTCGATTCTGCACACCATCTTCAAGGGGGCGCCGAGCGAAGCGATCCTCACGCAGTGGATCGCGGAGGCAGAACGAGATGAGGTCCTGCATGAGAAGGATGCAGCCGGTGAGCTCTACCAGCTCATCGAAGCTCGGTTGGGGCTTCCCATTCCCTCGGGCGAGTCTCTGACCGACGTCCGAGAGCGAGTTCTCCGGTTCGTGCTGGTTAACGAGTTCCGAGAAGACCTGGCCTGTGATCCGCCTACATCGGTCGCGATGGTTACGGAACCGCCAACGAAAGAGCACTCGGAGCGCCTTCGGGAAGTGGCCAGGAGTCTGCGGGAGGGTTATGCGGACGCATACGTCGAGATGGCAACCCGCGTCGAACAGCAACTTGGACTCGACAAGGCAGGGCTCAGCGGAGCCGACCTCGGACAGATCGATACCTTCCGTTTTGAGGAGCGCGCGCTCCTTGGTGATGCGGGAAGCCGGATCGAAGCCCGTGAGTACGACGCGGCGCTGGGCATCGCAGCCGGGCGCCGGCGCAGCTTCTGGGTGGATCGCGACGTGGCTCGACAGTCGCAATGGGAGGCCTGCCGGCTCCTTGCTGAGCTCGGGCGCGAGATCGAGAGGGTTCAGAAGGCCGTGAGCTCGGGCTCTTCGGATCCGGCGAAGTGGGTGGAGGCCTATTCGGCGGAAGGCGGGTGGCACCGCGTCGATGCCATTCACCGGCGCCTGGAGAGCTGGGTCGCCAAGATGGATGACGATCCGGAGGTCGAGAGGGGCTTGGCCGTCATTCGCCAGGACTACGAGGAGCTGCTCAAGAAGATGGCCGATGGGTTCTCGAAGGCCCTCGAGGGTGCCTCTTGGGCGGTCCCTGGAGCCCTCCAGCAAACCCAGGTCTACCCCGACGTCGTCCAGACGATGGGAGGTCCCGTCGCCTACTTCTTCGTCGATGCCATGCGCTTCGAGATGGGCGTCGAGTTGGCCCGTCAGCTCGATGGCGCCCAGGATCTTGTGATTCGTCCGGCCATCGCCGCTCTGCCGACGATCACTCCTATTGGGATGGCTGCCCTCCTTCCAGGGGCGTCGGCGAGCTTTTCCGTCGTCGAACACAAGAAGGGCCTGGCCGCTCGGATCGAAGGCACGACGATGAGCAACCGCGCGGAGCGGCTGAGGTTCCTGAAGGCCAAGGTTCCAGGCGTAGTCGACATGAAGCTCGGTTCGCTGCTCACCTCCTCGTCGGCGAAGCTGAGCAAGGCTGTCGATGACAAGCCATTGGTCGTCGTTCACTCCCAGGAGATCGATGCCCTCGGGGAGAACATCGACGTATTGACTGCTCGGGCCGCCATGGAGAGCGTCATCGGCAACGTGGCTCGGGCCATCCGAAAGCTTGCCGCAGCCGGGGTCGAGAACTTCGTCGTCACCGCCGACCACGGTCATCAGTTCTCCGTTCGCAAAGAGGACGACATGAAGACCGAGAGCCCGGGCGGAGACACGATTGACCTCCATCGTCGCTGCTGGATTGGGCACGGCGGAGCCAACCCGCCCGGCACGGCGCGGGTGAACGGCGCAGAGCTCGGCTATGACACCGATCTGGACTTCGTTTTCCCGACGGGGCTCGGCGTCTTCAAGGCGGGGGGAGACCTGACCTTCCACCACGGGAGCGTCAGCCTGCAGGAGCTTCTGGTGCCCGTTGTCAGCCTGCGCGTTCCCTCAAAGAAGGCCAAGCCGCCGGGAGAGAAGATGATCCAACTCTCGGGACTGCCTGATGCCGTGACGAACCGCACCATACCGGTACAAGTCACTGTTGGGAGCCCTCTGTTTGGAGAGGAGTCCATTGCCTTACGCGTCATCCTGCTGTCTGAGGGCGCGCAGGTGGGGCAAGCTGGAATGGCCGTTGGGGCCGATCTGGACCGCGCGAGCGGGGTGATTCAAGCGAAGCCTGGCACCAAGGCGGATGTAGTGCTGGTCCTCACCCGGGACGACTGCCCAACCGTCCGCATCGTGGCCCTAGACCCAGCGACTGACGCCGTCTTGGCCCAATCTGACGACCTGCCCGTGAAGCTCGGAATCTGAACATGACTACAGAACAAGTCCCCGCCCGCGACGAGCTCGACGACAAGGTCAACCGCGTCTTCGCCGGCAAGGTCGTCCGCAAAGACCTCGTCCGCAAGGTCAAGGTCGGAGCCAACGTACCGGTGTTCGTGCTCGAGTACCTCTTGGGCAAGTACTGCGCGTCCAGTGACGAGAACGCGATCCAGATGGGGCTTCAGGTCGTCAACGATACCCTGGCCGATAACTACATCCGGCCGGACGAAAGCACGAAGGCGCAGAGCAAGGTCAAGGAGTCGGGCAAACACACCTTCATCGACAAGGTGAAGGTGAGGCTGGTCGACTCACGCTACTGGGCGGAGGTCACGAACTTCGGACACAAATTCGTTCACATCCCCGACCACTACGTGCGGGACTTCGACCGCTTGTTGACCGGGGGCATCTGGGCCCAGGTGGACATGGTCTGGAACGACACGGACGAGAAGGCCCCTTTCTTCATCGAGAAGCTCACGCCGATCCAGCTCGCGACGTTCGATCTCGAGGAGTATCGTCGGCTGCGCGGAGAGTTCACCACGGATGAGTGGATCGACTTCATCTTGCGCAGCATGGGATACGAGCCCTCCGTGATGGAGCGGAGGTTGAAGCTGCTCTTCCTGACGCGGCTGATCCCTCTCTGCGAGCGCAACTACAACCTGATCGAGCTCGGCCCTCGAGGCACGGGTAAGAGCTATGCCGTCCAAGAGCTCTCGCCCTACTCCGCCCTTCTGACGGGACCCACGACCGTGGCCAATCTTTTCGGTCACATGTCCGGCAAGCAGAAGGGGATGGTGATGATCTGGGACGTGGTCGGCTTCGATGAAGTCGCCGACCTCCAGAAGATGCCCAAGGAGGTCATCACAACGATGAAGACCTACTGCGAGTCGGGTCAGTTCCAGCGCGGCCAGGAGTCGATGGCAGGTTATGCGAGCATCGCGATGTTCGGCAACACACAGCAGCCGATCGACGTGATGGTGCAGACAGGACACCTCTTCGCGCCGATGCCTGATGTCATCCGTGACGACATGGCATTCATCGACCGCCTGCACTTCTATTTGCCTGGCTGGGAGATCCCGAAGATGCGCAACGAGCACTTCACGAACCAGTATGGCTTTGTGGTGGACTACCTCGCCGAGGCCCTACGAGAGCTCCGGAAGCACAACTTCACGGAGATCATCGACCACCACTTCTCCCTTGGCGTCCACCTCAACGCCCGCGATCGCAAGGCTGTCCGGCGGACCGTGTCAGGTCTCGTCAAGATCCTGCACCCGCACGGCAAGGTCTCAAGGGAGGACCTGGAGGAGATTCTCGAGCTGGCTGTCGAGGGGCGACGTCGAGTGAAAGAGCAGCTCAAGAAGATGGGCTCATTCGAGTACTACCAGACGTCGTTCAGCTTCCAAGTAAATGAGACGGGCGAAGAGCGCTTCGTGGGCGTGCCTGAGCAAGGCGGGAAGGACATGATCTCTCCAGATCCCCTCGCCCCGGGAACGGTCTACAGCGCGTCTGTGAGCGGGGACGGAACCGTTGGCCTATACCGGGTCGAGCTCTCCCTCTCTTCCGGCACGGGCAAGCTCAAGCCCGCTGGTGGCATCGCCGGCGCCATGAAGGAGTCCATCAATCGCGCGTTCAGCTACCTCCTTGCGAACAAGGGTACCCTCGGCGTGGCACGGGAGGTCGACACCTCGGACTTCCACGTCGAAGTCATCGACCTGCTCGGCAACAAGGTGGAGGCCGAACTCGGCGTAGCCTTCTTCGTGGCCGCCTACTCCGTCCTCCGCAAGGCCCCGCCCCAGCCGGGCCTCCTAGTCCTCGGCGACATGAGCGTCCAAGGCAACGTCAAGACCGTCCGCTCTCTCACAGAGCCACTCCAGGTGGCCATGGACAACGGAGCAAAAAGAGCCCTCATCCCGATCGAGAACAAGCGTCAGTTCCTGGACGTGAATCCCGACGTCCTGGAACACGTTGACCCCATCTTCTACGGAGACCTGCGACAGGCCGCGTTCAAGGCGTTGGGGCTCAACTAGCTGACGCCAGCGACTATCCCCGGATCGAGAGTGGTGCGGGTGCGGGGGCGGACGGAGTAGGCCGCCCGAGCCTCCTGCAGTCGACGAGCCCATTCCAGCAGCGTCCGAGCAGGAGAGGTTCACTATCTGGGTAACCGTTGCTCAGCCGCCCGAAGTCGGGTGCTCGTGGATGGTTGGTGACCCGGCGTCGGGCCAAGCAAGGTCAGTGCGAGCTGCTTCGCGGTCGAGGATTCTCTGGAGATCGGCGCGGGACTCCGGAAGGAGCTTCTCGAGGCCCTCCGAGAGCTCCTGACAGGCCACCATCTGAATGTCGCTGTCGACTCGCGCATCGACCCTCAGTTGCTTCTCGAAGCCTGGAACGCGGTGCCTGGCAAGGACCTCCAGGAGCCGGTCGCTGCGCTTCACCATCGGCCCATGGGCGGTCTCAACAACGTCCCCCTCGATGGCCCGGCGGCGCATCTCTAGCTCGATCTTTGCGTTGGCCAGCTCCTGGGCATCGGCCCAATCAGCAGCAAAGTCTGTGTCTAGTCTTGCCGCATCACGGAATGAAGAAACGGCGCCGGTACGACTGTGGGGAGAAGCAACTCTTGCTGCCGCGATGACCACGCCGCACTGCTCAAGTGCCTTGATGAATGCGGCCTTACGGGCAGCGGTCATGCTCTCTTGCACGCGCGCGCGTGTAGGGGGGGACGGGTTCGGACGAGTCATGCCCTAGTCTATCTGGACAGGACGATTAATCAGGCCATACGGGCTACCGAAAGGGCGTTTATCGTCCTCCCTGTTTCCCTGAAGTGTGAATTGGCATGACGATTTTCAGTGGGCGCAAACGTGCCCGCAATGGGGCGTCCGTCGACATCCTCTCCCGTTTCCCTACTTCCTTTCTTATAGGATCAGATGAGTAATTAGAGGTACCCAGTCGCCAGCGGGCATCCATACGCGCAGGCCGAATGCACCCAGGAACGAGGGGAGCAGGAGAAGCAGCCTCCTGGAGCCGCAAGGCCCCGTTCGGCGCCCCCTGCCCCCCTACAAGGTCCAGTCATCAGAACGGGCTGGGCGGTTGGGTGGTCCAGTCGCTGTCTCTTATACACATCTCCGAGCCCACGAGACTAGGCATGATC
>CAJXRJ010000064.1 GCA_913058555.1 uncultured bacterium | reverse complement strand
GGCCATGCTGACGGTGGTGGCGCCAGAGATCTTCGCCGCGTCCACCACCTGGGCGAAGACGTCCATCTTCGCGTTCTTGTCGCACTGGATGATGACCGGGATGTCCGGCTCTGACTGTGTCAGCCGCTTCACCCATGACGACACCCCAGCGACGCCCACGACCTGCTTGTTGTAGATCACGTCACCCTCGGCGGTGATCGCGATCAGGATGCTGTTCTTCTCGAGGTCCGACGCCGACGCCTGCTGGGGCTTGTCGACGTCCACGCCGGTCTCCTCGACGAAGACCGTGGTAACGATGAAGAAGATCAGGAGAATGAAAACGCAGTCGATGAGCGGCGACATATCGATCGCCGTTTCACCTTCGTCGTCTGCTGCCGCGTCGCGGAATCGTCCCATGGTGTTTTCCTTTGGCTAATGGCCCGTGCGGCCTCATGCCCTCGCGGGCTGTAGCCGCGCGAGGATGCGTTTCTTGATTTCGAGATGCGCGACGGCGCGCACGAGTTCCTTCTGACGTGTCTCGAGTCCATCGAGGGTCTCCGTCAGGGTCTCCTGCGCCCAAACCGCTTCGACGTGGGCCAGGAAGTTCCGCAGCTTCTCGAAGCGTCGGGACAGGAAGTAGTGGAAGTAGAGGCCCGGGAGCGCGATCACCAGGCCGGTCTCAGTGGTGTAGAGGGCCTCGGAGATGCCCTTGGCGATGCTCTGCATCGTCTGGTCCCCGCCGCTCCCGTTGCTGAGTGCGCTGAAGGTCGCCAGCATGCCGGTCACGGTGCCGAGCAGCCCCACGAGGGGCGCCGCGCCCACGGCGATCTGCATGAGCTTCAGATCCCTGGCGTAGGGCTCCACCTCCTTGGCGCGCAGCTCCGCGAAGGCGCTGTGCACTTCAGAGTGGCCGTCTTTCGTGACCTCGTCGACACGATCGAACATGTCTCCGATAGGTCCCGTGCGATCCGAGGGCTCATGGATCCAGTTCCGCCAGGTGGACTCGTCGAGCCGCCCGAGGCGCTTGCGCCGCAGCCGCAAATAGATCCCAAGGCCCAGGGTGAAGATGAAGACCGAAATGCCGGCCAAGGCAATCATCGCCCAGCCCCCTTCGTTCCAGATCTTCCACCCGGAGCCGACGAGCGTCTCCTTGTCCTGGGCCTGGGCCTGGAGCCACGCCCAGGAATTCGTCAACCAATCGAACATGACGGCCTCCACCGATCAGGCGTTGGGCCCGACCGTCGGCCGACTGGCGGCCGGGGAACTGACGTCGTTGGAGAGCGGGCCAAGGAGGTCGGTGAGGATCTCCGACACCTGCCCACGGACAAGCTCATGCTCGGGGCCCATCATCGTGGGGACAGTCCCCCTGCGGCGCGTGTCCGCGGCTTCGCCGAACTCATCCGACTTGGCGACTTCGTTGGCGAACTGAACCGCGCTGGCCTCCATCTGCGTGACGACACCGCGGGCGCGGCGTGAGAGGTATGCGTGCAAGAGGAGCGAGGGGATCGCGACAATCAGGCCGAACTTGGTCGTGATCAGCGCCTCCGAGATGCCGCCGGAAAGGGACTTCACGTCGCCAGAACCGAACACGGTGATCTGCTTGAAGGTGTTGATGATGCCCGTGACCGTGCCGAGCAGGCCAAGCAGCGGCGCCGAGGCCGCACAGATGGCGATGAACGGGAGTGCGGCTTGGAGCTTCGTTTTCGTGGTCAATACCGTCTCGTACATGACCTCCTCCATGAGGTCACGGGAGCGGCGCATGGTGTCGACGCCCGAACTCAGCATCTTGCCGGCGGGCCCTTTGATCTCCTTGACCCGGCGCCTGGCGCTCTCCTCGTCGCCCTCCGCGACAGCCTCTAGCAGCGCCCGGAGCTTCTTCTTGCGCGGCTTGCGCACAATGCTCAGGCCGACCCACTTATAGACAGCCACGAGCAACGCGAGGGCGGCCATGATCAGGATCGGGTACATGATCGCGCCTCCCTTCTGGATGTGCTCCACCAGGGTCTCCTTGGTCGCCGCGATCTTGTGGGCCTTGCCACCGGATCCGTCGAAGGGGTAGCCGCCGGAACCGAGCTGGGCCACCTCGGCGGCCGCCATGGAGTCGGACTCTTCGTAGAAGCGGGTGATCACCGGGCTGATGGAGCCAATGCGGGTCTCTGCGGTGCCCACGACCTTGCCGTCTTCGGAGCGGAAGATTGCGGTCGGGCCGAGAAGGGCGAACTTGCCCTCCCGCACGAGTCCCTCTTGGTCAACGGCGCTGCCGTCGAACGCGCGGCCGCCGCCCACCTCAAAGAGCCGTTCGAGGGAGACGTTGAGGAACTCGGCTTGGGCCGCAAAGATCTCGGCCTGGGTGAGGTTCGGGTTCTCCGAAGCAGCCCGGGCCCTGTCGATGGCATCGCGGTAGAGCTGAATCTCCGAGATGTGCAGACGCGCTTCGAAGTTGCGCGAGTACTCGTTGAAGAGGCTCGAGAGGCGTGCCGTCTGGTCCTTGTACTTGTCGATGTCCTTGGTGAGGTTGGTGACCTCAAGGGCATCGGAGTTCGCTGCCCGCGTGGCGGAGTGGAGCTCCGACTGGAGGCTGAGGATCTCCTTCTGCAGCTCGCTCAGGCGGGCGCGCACGGGGAGGATCTCCTTTGACGCGGCCGCGCGCAGGGCGGCCAGGTCGGCTTCGGCGGCCACGACATCGGCGTCGATTTGGGCTGCGGCCTGCTCCAGGGTCATCTTGACCGGTCGGCCCGTGTCCTGGGGAGCCGCGGTCGCGGCGCTTGAGGAGACCACGAGGGCGAGACCGGCGAGTGCCGCCCCAAGGAGCGATCGGTGGCGTCGTTTGAATGGCATCAGGTTCACCTCGCCCCGCCAGTCGCGGAGTCGATCACGGTGGGCAGATTGACGAAGGCGGCCTGCTCAGACCCGCCGTAGATGGCGATGGCGCGCAGGATCTCCTGGGCGCTCTCGGTCACGGGCTTCCAGTCGAAGCCCTCTTCCGTGGGGACGCCGCGGGCCGCAAAGGCCGGGCTCTTGCCGTCTTCGCTGGGCGCCTTGGCAAAGAAGGCCTGGCTCAGCCCAAGGTAGAGCACCGCGACCTCCGCCTTGCCGCTCGGCAGGCTGTGGGTCTCGGTCTTCACGTGGGTGTCCGTGTTGAACTTATCTGCACTGTTCATAACCCCGACGACCTGAATGAAGCGCGTGTAGAGATCGGGGGCGCCCGCCTGGGCCTTCGCGGCTTCGTTCACAGGCTGGTCCCCCACGGCATCGGCCGCGGCGGCCTCGGCGGCCTTCTGCGCGTCCGACTTGGCCGACTCGTTGCCGGGGATGCCCAAGGCGAGCTGGCTGACCGTTTCCTTGACCGGAGCAGGCAGGCGGGGAAGCAGCTCCAGGACCCGGGCTTCGAGCCCCGCGATCTCGCCCTCAAGGGAGGCCGTGCCGTCCCTCAGCGCGGCCTTCTCTGCCTTCAGCTTGGTGAGCCGCTCGCCGCTGGTGTCGGCCTTCTTGGCCTGCTCCTCGATCGCACGGCGCAGCGCCGCGATCTCCGTTTCGAGCAGGTCCGTCCGGTCGCCAAGGAACTGCTTGGTCTCAGCAAGCTGCGCACGTTCCTTCGAGATCTGCGTCCGCAGCTCGATGAAGCGCTGCTGCGCCTCACGCATGGATTCGATCTTCTCGGACTCCGAAGGCTTGGACGCACCGTCCTGGAAGCCCGCGCCAAAAAGCAGTCCGCCTGTGCCTGTGAGGGCCGCTGCCCCCAGGATTGCGGCCGCTCTGGTGCGGCCAAGAAGCCTATTCGAGCCCCGCCGGGCCCGTTTCTCATCGCCTTGTTTTGTCATGGTGCATCGACCTCGCCGCGGCGAAGCCCTCTCGGTTCAGTAGCTGCGGTATCAGAAGCTGTAGTTGGCGCTCAGGCCGATGGAGTACTCGACTCCACGGGTGAAGGACGAGCGCGTCGCGTCGCTCTCAAGGAGCGAAGAGCGGTAGACGGTCTCGATGGTCGGGTTGGTCAGGTTCTTCGCCTGGATCCGAAGGTTCAGGTGCTTGGTGAGCCGCTGACCGATGCTCAGGTTCAAGGTCCCGAACTCCCGCTGGTACACCGCGGGAATGAAGTTGTTCTGGGAGGTGCTGTCGCCCGCGAGGAGCGTGTCGCCCTGGACCGTGTAGAAGAGTCCGAACTGGGTCCCGAAGTCCTCCAGGTCGTACGTCATGTAGACGTTGTAGAGGAACTCCGGTGCGTTGGTCGCGTCGCGAGTCGTCTGGTCGAAGCCCACGCCGGTCAGATCGATCTGCTGGAGCTCCGCGTCCGGAAACGTCACCTCGGAGTCGATGAACGTGGCGTTCGCACCGATGGCGAACCCGTCCAGGATCTCCGCGAAATCGCCGAGGCCCTGCCGCGCCTCCAGCTCGATGCCGGAGAGCTCGCCCTCCGGGTAGTTGACCGGCGTCGTGAAGCCGAAGTTCACCACGCGCTGGATGTTCTCGATCGGGTTCTCGATGTGCTTGAGAAAGTACGAGGCCGAAAGGAACGTGGAGTCGCTCGGGCGATAGTCGACACGAAGGTCGTAGTTGTCGAGGTTGGCGAGCTCCAGGTTGGGGTTGCCGATGAAGATCGGGCCGCCGAGGAAGTCCTGCTGAACGATCGGCACGAGCTCCTTGAAGGTCTGGCGGGCGATCGTCTTTGAATATGCGCCGCGCAGGGTCACGTCGGGAGTCACCTGGTAGACGGCGGAGATAGCGGGGAGCGCGTTGTTGGAGCTGAACTCCGCGTCGCCTTCGCCTTCGCCGAGGTTCGCGATCGACGTGCCGCCGGGGGGCACCCAGAGGGCCTCCTCTTCGGGGCTGAGGTTCACGTTGATGTCCGTGGACTCGAAGCGCACGCCGCCGATCACATTGAAGGTCTCCGAAAGCGGCATGTCGAACATCGAGTACCAGGCGCTGATGTTGATCTCCCCGTCGTAGTCGACGTCGGTGAGCTGCTCGTCGATGAAGTGGTCCTGGTCCTGCCAGATGTCGGTCCAGAACTGACCGTAGTCCGCGAAGTACGTGGAGTTCGGATCGTTGCCGTTGCTGAAGTTGTCGAGGGTGAACGCGCGGTCCACGCGGTCCTCGAACGCCCCGAATTTGAGGTAGCCCTCGTGCTCGTCCCACTGCTCGAACGGCAGCTTCAGGTCCATGGCGCCCTGGGTGCTGTCCTCTTCGATCTTCTTGAACGTGCGCTGGAGGTTGCCGAGGTTGACGTTATCGGCGGGCCGGAAGGACTCGAAGAACGGGTCGTTGATGACGGGCGGTCCAGCGCCCCCGGGGACAAAGCTGCGCGGTCGGAAGATCGCTCCGAAGAGGCGTTTGTCGGGCTGGTTGAGGTCGGCGAAGCTTGAGGAGAGCACCCAGTTGAGCTCCGGGTCGAGCATCCTGAACGACTCGCCCAACGGAATCGGGTCCACGTCAAAGGTGTGGTCGCCGCGGAGCTGCAAGGACCCCGTCGTGCGCTCGGTGTACTCAAGCGTGTGGGTGCGCAGGTAGGGAGCTGTAGAGACCTGGTCGAGGTCCCCCCCGACGTTGCCAGGCCCGCCCGGATCGTTCGGATCGTAGCCGGGGAAGTAGAACTCCTTGCCCCGGGTGTCCTCGGCGAGGGTGGCCCGATCCTCGGCCGTGTGGGAGTGGAGATAGGTCAGCCCGAACGCGTGATCGTCAAACTCGACACCCGCGGAGGCGGTGCCACCCCACTGGACCTGCTGTGAGCCCTGAACGATGTCGAATAGCGCCGTCTGGAAGTCGCCGGCCTGGACGGAGCCCGACCCGCGGACCTGGGGGATGAGGCCTTCGTCGCGGTCGCGGAGCCACAGCGAGTTGTCGACGCCGTTGTCGAAAAAGGCGCTGTCGCGCTCGTAATAGAGGCTTAGGAAGCCGCCGACCTTGGCCCCGTTGTCGTAGCCGCGGCTGCCACCGATGGCGGAAGAGATCTTGTAGTCCCGGGGCGCCGATGCCGCCGAGTCCGAGACGCCGACGGCGCCTTCCCAGTTGTCGCCGAGGTTATCGAGCTGGGGGCCGCGGTCGCCGGCCTGTTGACCGAGGCCCCCCACGCCGCCGCCCTCGTAGGACAGGAAGCTGCCCTCATTGGTGACTTGGCTGTTGTAGCTGGACGAGGCGCTGATGCTGAAGACCGGCTGGTCGGGAATGGCCTTCGTGATGACGTTGACCACGCCGCCGGAGCCATCGCCCTGCTGGTCCGGGGTGAACGTCTTCGCAATCTGGATGCTCTCCACGACGGCCGTCGAGAACTGGTCCAGCTCGACGGCGCGCTTGTCCTCGTTGGCGGAGGGCAGACGGACGCCGTTCACCAGCGACGGCACGTAGCGGTCGGGGAGGCCACGGACGACTGGCGTTGAGTCCTCCGTGACGGTGGCGCCCGCGATGCGCTTGACGGCGTCGCCGGCATCGCTGACGCCGCTGCGCTTCATCAAGTCCGCGGAGATGGAGTCCAGCAGGGACGGGGACTCGCTCCGAAGGTTCAAGAGGCCAAGCTCGCTCCCGCCGCCAATCTGGAAGACCGGCTCGACGACGAACTCATCCAGGTCGGTGAAGTCCCCCTCGAGTTCGGCGTCCGCGTCGGAGAGCTGGCCGGCCAGGACGGCCACCTCGCGCAGGGAACGGGTGTAGCCGGATTTGGAGAACACCAGCGTGTAGGAACCCGGCGCGACGTCTGGGAATGAGTAACCCCCACGGGCCCCCGTCTCGACGGATGTGCGGGTCTCGACAAGCTCGACCTTGGCTCCCACGAGGGGGGCGTCGAAGTCGGCGTCCTTGACGGTGCCTTGGATGGAACCTGACTGCTGACCGAATCCAAAGGCCGCAGTGAACTGCAGCATGAACAAGGTCGCGAACAGGCGAGTTGCGCTTCGCGATACCACGAATCAAGGGCGGCGATGAGGCCGAGCCAGCCTGCGCTGGGCTTGGGGGAATCGTCACTCTTCGGCTGCGGTTGGAGTGCCGCTGACAAGCCGAAGGGGTTGACGGCCGGGACGCTATGGGCCCCAAGCAAAGACCCCGTCAAGGAATGGCCGCGTTCGCGTCAAGACAAGCGGACGCCCCACTTCGATGCCCTGGAACGCGTCAGGCGGCGGGGGAGCGGCTCTCTTCCGAGACAGCAGCTTGCCCTTTCGCGGCCTTGTCACTCCTTTGCCTCGCCTTAATAGATCCCTGATCCATTCCAAGGCCCGCGAGAATGTCCTCTGCCACCCGGGCGCCGCCGGCCGCCGCCGCGAGGGTGCTCTGCCCCGGGAAGATCGAGTCCCCCACGAGATGAAAGCCGCGGGGTAGCCGACTTGGGAAGAGCGCCGCGTATTGCCGAAGGCCCGCACGACGGGGGATGCCGCCCACGAGGCCCTCGGCGCGGCCGGTCCACTTCGCGAAGGTACGCGGAGAACCAGTGAACTCCCGCACGACTTGATCCCACTCCGGCACCCGCGATGCGATCGTCTCGCGCATCGCCCGGTGCACCATGTCGACGTAGGCCTTCTGATCCCGGGGCGAAGCGCCGCGGAGGCGGGCCAGGTCCATGTGGGTCGAAGCCGTCACGCGACGGAGGCCCGGGTGCAGGGTCCCCTCGCCTTCGGCACCGATCGACAGGAACACGTGGTTGCCCTCGAGGAACGGCGCGGCCTCATCCATCACCGCTTCGATGTGCCGTGGCTCGGGGCCAGCCGCGCGCGGCGGTCGCACCGTCCGGAACAGCATGCCAGCGGACCAGCCGTCGCGGACCCTCTCGCTGAGCTTGTCGAGGGAACGGTGCTGCACACCCGCGATGCGCGCCGCGTCCTGGGGCAGGCAGTTGAACACCACGTGGGGAGCGCGGTACGTCTCGCCGCCGGCCCGGAGCGTCCAGCGGTCCCCCTCGCGCCGCACGTCGCGGGCGGGCGCGCCGAATCGGACGGTGCCACCGCACGCTTCCACCGCCCGCGCAATGCCCCAGGCCAGCTCGCCGATCCCGCCTTTCACGTGCACGGCCCCGCGGTGGTGGTAGTCGAGGGCCGCCAGCGCAAAAGGCGCCTCCGCCTCGCGGACTCCGCACTGGACGGTGATCTGGCACTGGGAGTCGAGCCATGACACCAGCGGCGTGAATTCCGTCAGGCCGTAACGCTCAAGCACGCGCCACAGGGGGCGGCCGGTGAGAGTTGCTAGGGGCAGGTAACGGGGCAAGCGAACCGCGTGCTTCAGAACCCGGCTGGGGGTCAGCGGCGGAAGGAGAGACGCGTCGTCGAGAAGGGGCCAAAGCACCGAGGCCACCTTCTCCTGCAGCTTGAAGAACCGGCGCAGTCCCCGCACGGGCGCTCCGTCCATTGCCTCAAACTGGGCGAGCAGCTGGGCCCGATCCCGCCGGGCCAGCACGGTCGATCCGGATGTCCGGAGTTCGAGCGGCGGATCCAGGCGCTCGAACGCAACGCCCATCTGATGGTCGTCGATCATGCGCCGGAAGAGCTGGCCCTCATCGAAGCCCGAGAACAGCGTCGCCCCGCCCTCGAATTGATCACCTTCGTGCTCGAAGGTGCAAGCGCACCCGCCCGGATACATGAGTCGCTCAAAGACCGCGACGTTGGCCCCGCGCTCTGCCAAACGCAGCGCGGCGCCGAGACCACCGAAGCCCATGCCGACAACCAGGGCGTCGACGTCCTTGGGAGCGCCACTCGTCATGCCTCGCGCGCCCCCATCAATCCGACGATGGCGTAGGCCACCATCGCACCACGGGCCGTCCAGGCGAGCGAGCGCACCAGGTTCCCCGTCATCAGGGCGCCGTGCGTCTGCGCATCGAACCCCGTCTCAAGCCGGCCGTGCTGGGGCACCGCGAACAAGGCGGTCTCGATCCAAACAACCGCGAGCAAGACCACGCCCGCGAGCCAGAGACGTCCCGATGTCCCCGCAGGCGGATCGGACCAAAGCACGAGCGCCGAGACCAGCTCCACCAGCATCAACGGCCCCACGACCCAAGTGATACGGCCCATGTGCGACTCGTGGTAGCTGCGGAACCCCGTACCCACCGCCGCAAAGAGCGGATAGTGAACGACGTGGATGGTCCAGATGAGACCCACTAGCGCCCAGGTGGACGCCGCGTGGATCACGATCCACCAGTGGTGATGCAGCCCGCCAAACATCAGCGCGGGCGAATCGTCCCAAGGCCGCCGTCAACGCCGAGGATCTGGCCGGTGACCCAGGACTGCCCGGGGTCGATGAGCCACTCGATCGCGCTGGCCACTTCATCGGGCTGTCCGATGCGTCCGAGGGCATGCATGGCCTTGGATGTTTCGAGGGCCTTTTCCGAGCCGACGATCGGCGCGGCGAGGGGCGTGTCCACAAGGCCCGGCGCGACGCAGTTCACGCGTACGTTCTGGGCGGCGTAGCTCGCCGCTGCCGAGAGCATGAGCCCTTGCACCCCGGCCTTGGCCGCGGCGATCGCTTCGTGGTTGGGGAGGCCCGTGCGCGCGGCCGCGGTGCTCACGAGCACGATCGATCCTCCGTTCTTCCGAAGGGCCGCCGCGCCCGCGTGGACCGTCGCAAAGGCCGTGCGCAGGTTCTGACGAACCGTGAGGTCGAAATCCTCGATCTTGGTCATGTGCGCCGGCCGCAAGAGGATCGACCCAACGGAGTTCACAATCCCGTCGAAGCGCCCGTGCGCGTCCACGCAGCGGTTGATGGCCTCCTTGACCTCCGCGGGCTCCGCGGCGTCGAGGCTGAGGTAGGGTGCATCCACCTGACCTCCGAACTCGGCGAGGCGCCCGTCATCACGTGCCCCAAGCAGGACCTTCGCCCCCCGGCTGACCAAACGGTGCACCACTGCGGAGCCGATTCCACCGGTGGCCCCAAGAACGACGTACGCATGACCTTTCATGGGTGACCGTTCGCCTGCGCCGGTGGCCGGGATGCGCCCGCGTTCCAACGGATGAGCGGGCTGGCGGCCCCCGGGCGTCCCAAAACGTGGCTCAGCGCCGCCCGCCGGTCTATCGGGAGTGCTCTGGCAAGGGGAGAGGGGCCGCCAAGGCGGGAAGGGCGCAGGCGCGCCGAAGACTCGCGGTCGACAAGAACGGCCCTGTGGCGCATGGTGAGGCGATGGAATCTCTCTTCCAGAGGCTCGCACCTCGTCTCGTACTCGCCTTATCCTTCGGATCCTTCGGGCCCCTCGCGTCCGCCTTGCCCCAGGAGCCGGCCGAGCTCCTCCTCGTCGACGGTGATGAAATCTGGCCGATGGCGCCGATCCTTGCGATCCAGCAATGCGGCACCAACGACAGCGGTGATTGGTGGGCCACGGTCATCGTCGACTTCGGCGGCTCGAGCGGGGAATACGCCTGGCTTGTGAACGGCAGCCCCGTCGCCTGGAGCGGGCAACCCGTGGGCACAGGCTTCAACCCGAGCGTGATCCGTCACGGATCCCTCGACGAGAACGGCAATCAGTTCCTCCTGATCGTGGAGGGATTCGGCCCCACCGCGCCCACTCGCCTCCTGGTCAACGACACCCTCGTCCTTTCCGACGGCGACGTGCTCTCGGGAATCCCTGGATCCACCGGGCCCTTTGACGTGTCGCGGATCCAAGGCGTCTCCCACGGCGGAGGCCGCCTCGTGGTCTCTCTGACCACGGCGGGCCTTTCGCCCACTTCCCCGCTGCCCTTCGCGGTCGTTTCCTTTGACGTGAGCTCCACCGGGGCCGTGACCTCCCCAAGGCTCGACTACGCCACGGGCATGCCCCTCGTCACCACCCCCGGCCGTTTCCGCACCGTGCAAGGAGGACCGTCGGTCAGCTCCGACGGCAGCCTCACCCAGCCGCTGCTCTACCGTCTGATGGGCACCGACTACAAAGCTCTCTTCATCGAGGGCCAAGAGGCACTCGTGGAGGGCCAAGTCTCCCCCATCCCCGGCGCCGACTGGGTCTCCCCGGCCCTCAAAGTCGCCTCCTCCGCGGGCGGACGCTTCGCGACCACGGGCACTGTGCTCGACGGGGCGGGGGACCTTATCGACATCGTGGTCTCGGGCGATATGACATCCCAGCAGCTGGTAGCCGCCGAGGGCGCAGATCTCTCCGCCTACCCCGGCGACCCCATCGCCAACCTGACCTCCACCGCCGTCGCCATCGACGACGCCGGCCAAACCGCGTTCACCGCCGCCCTCGCCTCGGGAACGCAGCACCTGATGCACGCGGGCCGATCCCTAATCCAGACCGGCGTCACCCAGGCGGAAGGCCGCTCCATCGCCCGCGTCCAGAGCACCGGCGCGGGCGCCTATCGTCCGATGGCCTTGTCCGCCGGAGGCGGTTGGCTCGTGGCCGTCGTGGAGTTTGCGAACGGCGATTCTGGCATCGTCCGCTTTGACCTCGACCGGGGCACCCAGGTCGCGTCCTGCCCCGCTGCCCCCAACTCCACCGGCCTGGTCGCAGTCCTGGAGTCCTATGGCTCCCGCAGCCTCGCCGCCGACCTCGTGACGCTCCGCGCCCGGGACCTGCCCCCCCAAGCCTTCGGGCTACTCGTCGCCTCCAAGTCCACCGGCTTCGTCTCCGGCCCCGGCGGCAGTGACGGCACCCTTTGCCTTGGCGGCCAGATTCACCGCTTCGACGGCGCCATCGCCTCCAGCGGCCAGGCCGGCGTCATCGAATCCCGCATCCGCCTCAGCACCCTGCCCCCCACCACTGCTGTGCTCACAGGCGAGACCCTCTACTTCCAGCAGTGGCACCGCGAAGTCGTCCCCGGCTCCACCAGCAACTTCACCACCGCCGTCGGCGTCACGTTCCTCTAGGCTGGCCAGGCCCGCAGGCGGCCGTCGGCTCAGTTGAATAGCACCGAGACTCCGCCCGTGAAGTTGGACGTTGCGGTCCCCTGAACGGTGTCGCGGTACCAGGTCTGGAAGTTCCAGGTTTGGCCCGCAAGGATCGGAACGGTGCCGTTCCCCTGGGGAATGGCGGCGAGGTCGAGTCGAAGCTCGAGGGCTCCATCGAAGGAGGCCGCGTTGACTTGGCCGGGGGCCACAAAGCGGCCGATGGCGCCGCCCAGACAGAGGTTGCCGACGCTACCGCCGACCGTCGGGACGAAGCCCTGGGTTTGGCTCGCGAGAAAGAGACCGATGGCGAACGGGGGCAGGTTCGTTGCGCGGAGGGCGACGTCGAAGGCCGTGACCTCCATCGAGCCCATCGCGGAGATGGTGCCGGGACGACCCGTGGAGTTTGTGGGCGCAGGCCCGCAGTAGCCGGAGCCGATGGGGGCCGACGCGAGGTTCGGGATCCACGACACCAAGCCGGCGTCACGGGGGGCCCAGACGATGTCGATATCACCGTCGCCGTCCACGTCGCCGCTCGCGAGGGGACGGACCGCGTCCCTGATGCGGGCAAGGGACTCGGGATTGGCGAGGCCTCCTTGGGCTGACACCGCGGCCCAGCCCACGGAGATTCCGAGGCCAGCACTGCCAGGGGGCACGGCCCCCGCAAAGGCGATCTCAGGCAGACCGTCGCGGTTGAAATCCTCCACGAGAATGCGGCTCTCGTACGTGGATAAGGACGCACCGAAGTTCAGGAACGTGGCTGGGGCGAAGGCGCCGCCCCCCGTGCTCGAGGCGGAGAGCAGTCCACCGTTGGCTGTGGCCGCGATCACGTCGGGGAGGCCGTCCTGGGTCAGGTCGAGGATCGCCTCGAGCCGGCCACCCACGAGGATGGGCCCGCCCAGGCTGAGGGTGGCAGCCCCCGAGCCCCTATACCAATCGATCCGCAGGTCGCCGTTCGGCGCTTCGATGGAGACGACCCAGTCCATGGCGCCATCCCCGTCGACGTCCGCCGCCTCGGCGCTTGAAACCCAACCCTGCACATCGACCAACGAACGCTCCGGCGAGAACCCGCCGCTGGTGAGCCCGTGAAACACGGAGAGGCCGCCATTGGACAAATCCGAATCCGGTCGGCCGACCACGAGATCCTGGAGGCCGTCGCCATCTACGTCCCTGGCAATGGGCCCAAACACACGGCCGGAACCGTAGTCCATGAGCTGCGTGACCGCGCCAAGGCCAGACGCCGTGGATTCGATCCAGCTGAGCAAGTTCCCGTCGTGCATTGCGGCGATATCGGGAAGCCCGTTCCCCCCAAAGTCCCCGAGAACAGAACCGCTGATCCCCTGAAGGGGGAGCACAAGCCGGATCGGTCGATCAAAGACTGCGAAGCCCACCGACCGGGACAGGTAGAGATCCCCCGCCTTCGAGAGACTCAGGATATCCTGGTCCCCGTCCCCATCGGCATCGATGACTTGGGCGGCCACCGGAACCGGGATCGCTGGGGCAGGCTCCATGGACCAGGGGGCCGGCCCGCCCGGACCGCCGGCCATCCAGATCATCTGCGAGGGTGGACCGGCAACCACCAGGTCGTCGCGCCCATCACCATTGAGGTCGGCCTTTCGGATCGAGTACGCGAAACGCGAGAACTGCGACGGAAGTAACACGGGGGGCCCGAACCCAGCGGCCCCCAGAAAGCGTGACCACGTGACGCCCATGGAGTCTGCTTGCACGGAGTCCAGGAGCCCATCACCGTCCACGTCGAAGAGCCCCGCCCGCTGCTGAAACGGAGCTGCGTCCTGGCGCGGCCCCAAGGTGAATGCTCCGGTGTTCATCCATGCAGCGGCGCCTGCACCGTCATTGACGTAGATGTCAGGGAGCCCGTCTTGGTCGATGTCCTCGGCCACAAGAACGGACGCTCCAAACCACGTCCAGCGGCCGAGCGGGGCGCCGACGTACGTCCCAGGACCGGTGTTCTCGTAGCCGATCAATTCTCGGGTGGACCAACCCTCTACGACCAAGTCTAGATCTCCGTCGAGGTCAAAGTCCGCCACGCAGAAGTTCGATACGAACGGCGATGTGGAAATCGGGTTCTGGACCAGGGGAACGGGCGCTGCGAATACCCCGCTGCCTCCGTTCACGAGGACGGAAGCCTCCGACCGATAAAGACAGAATAGGTCCACGTCACCGTCACCCTCCAGGTCCTGAGCCGACAGCCCCATGGGCCCCATCAATGCGCCCTCGAGTACCAGAGGCGGAGCGGCCCCGCTCCCCCCAAGGCTGCGGAACCAGAGGAGCTTCCCCTGGGTATCCACCACCACAAGGTCGTCGCGGCCATCCCCATCCAGGTCCGAGGCAATCCGCGCCGTGGCGTTGAAATCCTGGATGAACAGGCTCTCCTTGGGCCCAAAACGCCCCGCCCCGAGCCCCCGGAACAACGAGACGTTTCTTTCGGCGAGGGAGAACGCCGCGAGGTCCATGACGCCATCGCCATCCCAGTCAAGGGGGACCGCGTCTTGGATCCCTGGAACGACCTGGTTGACGTCGCGCGCGGGACCGAAGTTGGCTTGCTGGACGGCCGCACTGGCTGAGGCAACGAAGACGAAGGCGGCAACGGCGGGCCGTGCGATGAAAATCGTCAGGCGGGAGTGATTCATGGCGTTTGGGCGAGCTAAGTGATTGGCGAGTCGCGGCCCTAGCGGGGCCAACGGGCTCGGTCACAGCGTGCCTTGCCCCCATCTTGCGGGCCGCCAACGCCCCACCGAGGGACTACTCCTCTCCGTCCTTCGCGCGCGGTGACGCGATGCGCTCGAAGGCGTAGTTCAGATCCCTCGCCTCGTCGCTCGCCAGAATATCGCGCACCTCGTTCGGGCTCGACGCGCTCACGAGGCGTTCGCTGAGCCCGGGCGCTTGGGAAAAGAGCCTCGCCAATGCCGCGAGCACGGCCAAGTGGTGGGCCGCGGCGCCCTTCGGCGTCGCGAGGAGCACGATGCAGCGCACCGGCTGCCCGTCGGGCGTGTCGAAATCCCAGCCGGCCTTGGAGATCGCCATGGCGCCGAGCAACGCGTGGCGGCTCTTCACCGCGCCATGGGGAACCATGAGCCCCCCACCCACACACGTGGAAGCCTGGGCCTCGCGCCTCCGAACCGAGTCGATCAACGCGCCACCATCGATGTCGAGGCCGTGGTGCCGCGTCAGGGCGGCTCCGAGGATCTCGATCGCAGCGCTCTTCGACGTGAACTCAGGCTCGATATAGATGACCTCGGGCGTCAAGAAGTCGAGCAGGCACTGGGGCTGGTCGGGGACGGCACTGTGCTCCTTCGGCGTCTGGTCCAGGCGATTGCCGGCGTGATAGGTGTACTGCAGCCGGTTCCACTCGACGCGCACAGGGCTGCGCGTTTGGATCCGCTGGCGCTCCCACTTCGTGATGATGTCGAGGCACGCGTGGTCGATGTACTCCAGCTCGTCCACGTGCAGGTGAACCTCTCGCCCCCTTGGCATCGCTTCGAGGGTCGCCGCGAGCTTCGGTAGTCGAATGAAGGACGCCGCGCCCCCCAGGAACACGTCGACACGCTCGTTGGCATCGTCGTGCTCCACGCGAATGGACAGCTTGTGGAAATCGCGCCCGTGGGAGATCGCGAGCTTTGCCAGGGCCAACCCAATACCGACGGAGATCCCCGTCAAGAGGTCGACGCCCACGATGATCGCAACGGTGATCACGTAGATCGCGAGTTCGCTCTTGCCGTACTTACGCAGCTCGGCGTACGGGCGATGGCGCACGAGCTTGTAGCCGATGTAGACGAGGATGGCCGCGAGACTCGCCCGGGGGACGACCTCGAGCACCGTAGGGAACACCAACAGGAATGCGAGCATGCCCGCACCGACCATGATGGCCGACTGGCGTCCCTTCGCCCCGGCCTGCACGTTGGCGGAGCTGCGCGTGATCACGCCGGTCGTCGGTAGAGCCCCACAAAGGCCGCAAAAGAAGTTGCCCACTCCCTGGGCAAACAGCTCTCGGTCGTACTTGGTACGGGCCCCGTCGTGCATGCCGTCCACGGCGCTCGAGCAGAGTAGGGTTTCAGCGCTCGCCACAAGCGCCATGGCCAGCGCCGAGAAAATGAGGGACGGACTCGTGAGCAACGAAAGATCCGCCGCCGATGGTGCCGCGACCGCATCCCAAATCGTGTCCGGCATGTCGACGCGGCGGATATCGAGGTGGAACAGCGTCGCTGCTAGTGTCGCCACGATCACTGCGGCGAGCGGCGGGGGAACGAGCTTGAGGGGACCCTTCTTGATGAAGGACATCCCCACGAGCACGATCAGCGTCAACAGCCCAACGAGCGCAGCCTGCTCGTGGGGCGAGCCGTCGATGGGAAAGACGCCATGCATCACGGCCGTCGGGATACTGAGCAAGTTCTCGAGGCCACTGCTCTTGGGGGCGTCGTCCACCATCACATGGAACTGGGCCGCGAGGATCAGGATCCCGATGCCCGCCAGCATCGCATTGATCACCGCCGGGGAGACGGCACGGAAAAGCTGGCCAAGTCGAGCCAAGCCCGCGCCCGCCTGAAGGAGCCCCATGAGCGGCACCACGACCCCGAGCGCCACGAGGCCATGTCGGTTCACAAGGTCCAGCACCATCACGGCGAGCCCCGCGGATGGGCCGCTGATCTGGAGCGGACTGCCCGAGAGGCAACCGATCACGAGGCCGCCGATGACGGCGGTGATGAGGCCGCGGGCCGGCGGCACCCCCGACGCGATCGCAATCCCCATCGAGAGCGGTATCGAGATCAGCAGGACGACGGTCGCGGGCCCAAGGTTTTCGAGCCATGGGCCCAGGAGTCGCCTTGGTGAGGCCGCCGCGGCCTCAGGAGTCGATTCGCTCATCTGGTGGGGTAGCGGAGTAGGGAAGACAACGACTCGCTGTCTCGCCACCCAGCAGGGCAGATCGCGTCGCGCTGTCGCAGGGTAGCCGCCCTGCGTCCCTCGCACGTTGGGTATTGCATGGGCCCGGTGGGGTGCACTGGTATTCCCCAGCCCCAGGGAGCGCCCCTGCGCCGACCCGCTTAGCCCTCGAGGTCCTCGGGCCGCAGCCGCTTCCCCGCGGCCAGGGCTCCCAGGACCAACTTGAACACCCGCCGGTCTTCGGCCCGCTTCGACTCGATTCGCTTCCCCAAGCTGCGAAGCGGCATTGCAATCCGATGGTTGCCCGCGAGGGCGTCCTCATGGCGCCCAAGGAAGGCCCAATAGAGGCGCGTGATGGGGCAGTTCTTCTTGGGATGGAACGCGCACGACCCGCAGAAGTCGCTCATACGGTCGATGTAGCCGGCGCCCGAGACGTAGGGCTTGGTGGTCATGACATCGCCGCTGCCGAAGGTCCCCATCCCGAGAACGTTCGGCTCGACGACCCAATCGAAGGCATCGATGTAAGCGGCCCAGAACCAGTCGGTGAGCTGGCGCGGGGAGACATCGAGAAGGGTGGCGATGTTCGAGAGAACCATCAGCCGCTCGATGTGGTGTCCGTAACCGTCCTCCATCAAGCGGCCCGCCGCGATATCCAAGCAAGCGAGGCCCGAGGCCTTGCCCCAAAAGGCCGGGGGGAGGTCATTCTTCGAGCCCAGGACGCTCGGGGAGGCACCTGCCTCCTGTCTCTTATACACATCTCCGAGCCCACGAGACTA
>CAJXRJ010000063.1 GCA_913058555.1 uncultured bacterium | reverse complement strand
CGATCTCGCCCTACAAGTCCATTCGCCAGGAGTGCCGAAGCCGCACCGAGCGCAGCCAAACGCGCTTCGTGGAAGTCTGGGTGAACGCTCCGCTCGAAGTCGTTGAGGAGCGCGACACCAAGGGCCTCTATGCCAAAGCGCGCGCCGGCGTCATCAAGAACTTCACCGGTGTGAGTGACCCCTACGAAGCCCCAAGCACGCCGGAGGTCGTCGTCTCCACAGGCGAAGAGACCATCCAACAGTCCATCGCCAAGATCCTCGACTTCCTGGAGTCCGAGGGTTTGGTCCCGCCCGCAGCCGTTCCCGGCTAAGGGCTCGCATCCCAGCATGCCATCCAGCCTGCCCATCCCGTTTCCATCCCCATCCGAATCCCCACGGATCCGAATATGTCCCTGACCCATCTCGAACGCCTAGAGGCTGAGAGCATCCGCATCATCCGAGAGGTAGCGGCCGAGTGCGAAAACCCGGTCATGCTGTACTCCATCGGCAAGGACAGTGGCGTGATGCTGCACCTTGCGATGAAGGCGTTTGCGCCCGGCAAGATTCCGTTTCCGTTGCTCCATGTCGATACGACGTGGAAGTTCCGCGAGATGACGCAGTTCCGCGACAAGCTCGCCGCAGACTTCGGACTCGACCTCATCGTCCATACCAATGAGGAAGGGGTCGCGCAGGGCGTCGGTCCATTCAGCCACGGGTCTGCGATCCACACGGACATCATGAAGACCCAGGGGCTCAAGCAGGCCCTGAACAAGTACCAGTACGACGCGGCCTTCGGCGGCGCGCGGCGGGACGAGGAGAAGTCGCGGGCTAAGGAGCGCGTATTTTCTTTCCGCTCGGCCCAGCACCGCTGGGATCCCAAGCGCCAGCGCCCCGAGCTGTGGAGCACGTTCAACACGCGGACCAACAAGGGCGAAAGCCTGCGTGTGTTCCCGCTGTCCGATTGGACCGAGCTGGACGTCTGGCAGTACATCCATCTGCAGAACATCCCCGTCGTGCCTCTGTACCTTGCGAAGGTGCGGCCCGTCGTCGAGCGCGACGGCGTCCTGATCATGGTCGACGATGACCGCCTGCCGCTCGCCGACGGCGAGACGCCGATGATGAAGAGCGTTCGCTTCCGAACCCTTGGGTGCTACCCGCTGACCGGGGCCGTCGAGAGCGAGGCATCGACCCTCACCCAAGTGATTGAAGAAATGCTGCTGACCAGCGGCTCCGAGCGAGAAGGACGTGTCATCGACCACGACGCCGCCGCGTCGATGGAGAAGAAGAAGCAAGAGGGGTATTTCTGATGGACCATTTCGAACAGATCCGCGCAGACGGCATCGAGGCCTACCTCGACGAGCACCAGAACAAGGAGCTCCTGCGCTTCATCACCTGCGGCAGCGTTGACGATGGCAAGAGCACGCTCATTGGTCGACTCCTCTACGACGCCAAGCTGATCTACGAAGACCAGCTCGAAGCACTCGAGGCGGACTCCGCGCGTGTCGGCACCCAGGGCGACAAGCTCGACCTGGCCCTACTCGTCGATGGCCTCGCGGCTGAACGCGAACAGGGCATCACCATTGATGTGGCCTACCGCTACTTTTCCACTAAGGCGCGGAAGTTCATCGTCGCGGACACGCCCGGGCACGAGCAGTACACGCGCAACATGGTGACCGGCGCCTCCACGGCGGAGGCCGCCATCATTCTGCTGGACGCCCGCAAGGGCATCCTGACGCAGACGCGCCGGCATACTTATATTTGCACGTTGCTCGGCATTCGCCACCTGGTCCTCGCGGTCAACAAGATGGATCTCGTCGACTACGCCGAGGACGTCTTCCTGGAGACCGAGGCCGCGTACAAGGAACTCGCGGAAAGCCTTGGTGCATCCGGCGTGACGTGCATTCCGGTGTCGGCCCTCGACGGCGAGAACGTGACCACACAAAGCGCAAAGATGCCCTGGTACAAGGGCAAGACGCTCATGCGGGAGCTGGAGACCATCCCCGTCGACGACCTCGATCCGCACAAGCCCTTCCGCATGCCCGTGCAGTGGGTCAACCGCCCCAACTCCGACTTCCGCGGCTTCTCCGGCTTCATCGCGGGCGGGCAGGTCACCGTCGGCGACGAGATTACGGTGGCGCCAGCGGGCACGCGAAGCACCGTCAAGAGCGTCTTCGGCGCCGAAGGCGAGGTCCAGTCGGCCCGCGCTGGTCAGTCGGTCACGGTCTGCCTGAACGACGAGATCGACGCGAGTCGCGGCGACATCCTCTCTAACTCCGTGGACCCGCCGAAGACTGCGGACCAGTTCCGCACGACCATCGTTTGGATGCACGAGGACCCCATGCTCCCCGGGCGCTCCTACCTGATGAAGATCGGCACGAAGACGCTGTCGATCTCCGTTGCGGAGCCCAAGCACAAGGTCAACGTGAACACGTTCGAGGAGCTTCCCGCTCCCACGCTGGAGCTGAACGATATTGGCGTTTGCAACGTCAACTTGGACCAACCGATCGCGTTTGACCCCTACGTCGACAACCGCCAGACGGGCGGCTTTGTGATCATCGACCGTGTCACCAACGACACGGTCGGGGCGGGCATGTTGGACTTTGCCCTGTGGCGCTCCGACAACGTGAAGTGGCAAGACCTGGACGTTGACAAGAACGCCCGGGCGGCTGCCAAGCACCAGAAGCCCTGCGTGGTCTGGTTCACGGGCCTCTCCGGCTCCGGCAAGTCCACGATCGCGAACGTACTGGAGACCAAGCTGCACGCCGTGGGGAAACACACGTACCTTCTCGATGGCGACAACGTTCGTCACGGCCTGAACCGGGATCTCGGGTTCACCGACGCCGATCGCGTGGAGAACATCCGCCGCATCGCGGAGGTGTCCAAGCTGATGACCGATGCCGGCCTCATCGTCATGGTGTCGTTTATCTCCCCGTTCCGCTCCGAACGCCGCATGGCAAAGGAGGCCATGGGCGAAGGCGAGTTCATCGAGGTCTTTGTGGACACGCCCCTCGAGGTCACCGAGAGCCGCGACGTGAAGGGACTCTACGCCAAGGCCCGCGCTGGCGAGATCAAGAACTTCACCGGCATCGACTCTCCCTACGAGGCCCCGGTAAAACCGGATGTCCACGTGGAGACGGTCAAGTGCAGCATCGAAGACGCCGCGGACCAGATCATGGCCGAGCTCCGATCACGGGGACGTCTCGAGTAGGCGGCCTAACGGAGCCTGACACGCGGCCCAGTGTCCCCATAGAGCGCCAGCTCCATGGGGACACTGGGCCGCGCCCGTTGATCCGCTGTGAAGCTGCCAAAGAGACCCTCCCGAAGCGACACAGCAGGGCCGGGCCGTGCACGGGGCGCTGGACCGACGGGCAGTGAATCTCCAAGGGCTGAGCACGGTCTTCACCGCGCGCCTCAATGACCTGACCGTCCCAGTGCCGCCCAAGGGCGAACGCACCGGTGCGCTGAATCTGAGCGAGGTTCGCTTCGGTTCGCGCTAGCCGGCTGACCAAAACACAGTGCTAGGATCGCCTATTGGCTTTGGGCAGCGGGATCTGCCTGTGGCGCTCCCATCGGATCGATTCCAATGCTGATGCACGGGCGCGGTGCGGGCGTTCCACGGCAGTGCGATGCTCGCGCTGGCGTAGGTGCTTCAACCTGGCACACCTCGGCGTGAATCGTGCATAGAGTGGAGACGGGATGACAGGGCTGACATCGTTCGCCCGGGTGAACTCGATGAGCCGTTGCCACCGGGTCGCTGGTTCCTGGACAATGTGGGGATGCGCTTGATTCAACGGCCGCGGGCTGCACTTGTAACGTCGATTCTCCTGCTGGCCTCCTGTGGCTCAGGCGGGGGCAATGGTGGAGGTGGTTCTGTCGGACCGGGTATCACGTCCCTCGCGGGACTGCCCCCGAGCGCTCCCCTCTCGCCCCTCGACGCACGGATCTTGCCCCTAGGCGCCCGCAGCGACGCGTTGGAAGCGACCTTGGACATCGCCCCTGGTGTGGGTCGATTGCTCGTCGACCCACCCCGCTACACGTTCGAGTTCGTAGGAGACGAGACGCTTCGCTACGTCATCGACACCTCCCACCCGGACGTGGCCGGTGGACTCCTGCGGGTACACGAGACCACGACCGGCGCCCTGCCCGTGGCGGAAGGTGGCTTCCGCTACCGGACCTTCGATGGCTTCGAGCGTAGCGCGGTGTGGCTGAGGGAGAACGCCGTCACCACCCTGGAGACGCGAGTCGTAGGCGAGACCCTTCAACTGGACTACGCGGACACGATCGGAGACGTCACGAACGAGCGCCGGATGGAGTTCCGCCTGGTGGGGAGATCCCTTGAAGTGCGCCTCCATAGCTTGGACGGGGACCTCGACCCCAATGACAACTACGCGGGTATCGAGCCGGGGCCCGTGATGAACGTGCCCTCGCCAGAGGTGCTGCGTATTCCGTACATGATCGCGGAGCCCGTGACCCGCTTCGACGCGCTCGATGGCGGCAAGGCCTTCGTCAATGTGCAGCCGGACTGGGCCCGGTCGAGTGGCGGACGCGTGGACATGCCCCAGCTGGACGCCACCGTCGTGACCAACGACACGACCTTTGCGGGGCGCCGTATTCGGTACCTCGGCGGAATCGGTCAGCAGCTGGCGACACCGGTGGACGAGACCTTTTTCATCACGGTCACACGCCGCTTCGAGGCCACCTTCCCCGAGACAGAGGCCGAGCCTTCCCCCTACCGCGACCTGCTCGCCAGCCGAACGACGGCGGTCTTCAGCCGCCCCGGGGTGACCTGGGACGAGAAGCGCGAGCACCTCGCGCAGTTCCAGTCGTTCGGAATGGACCACATGGCGCTCTACGACTTCTGGTGGTGGAGTCAAAGCACCCAGGGCTCGGTCGATCAGACGCCCACCCATGTTTGGACCCCGGCCGTCGACGAAGGTGGCTGCATCGCCATGGGTGCAGAGGCCAAGGCTGCCGGCACGCTCTTCGGGCTGTACACGCTTTACGACATCAACGACTCGCAGCCCTTCCACGATCCAACGGACGCCGTCATCCGGGCCGAGGGCGACGCTCAAACGCGCATCGCGCCCGCCCGCGCCCTGGCCCAGTCCGCGCGCGAGGACGGGACCATGCGCGACCGCTACCAGACGTCCATCAGCTTCACCGACGTCTTCGGGTTCGAGCACCCGGGCACCGTCGTCGACTTCGACCCGAACGACACCACCAAGGGAAAGACGATCGCCGCTACCCTCGCGGACAAGCGCGCCCTCTACCGGCAGATGCAAGAGATCCACGAGGGGCCGAATCTCTCGGAGGGCAGCGGCTCACTGCAGCGCCTGCGTCGTCAGTTCGAGATCCTCAGCGCGGGGTACTGCGACTCCACGCAGGCGTCGATCAATGGCGGTAGCCAAGCGGACATTCAGGACCTTCAGCCGGACGACCCCAGCGCCCCGGTGAACTGGTGGGTCATGCCCGACTATGCGCTGCGTGTCATCAACCGGCTGCAGGCCAACCACGGCAACGGCTTCTACGACCGCTTCTTCGTCGACAGCCTGACGCCGCTTCGGGATGGCCTCCTCGACCAGTACCGGATCTACGAGATCACGTACGGGCACGCCTCCTTCTTCCAAACCACGGGTCCCATCGACGGAACGTCGGGGCTGGGTCTCAACAACCGGCTCTACCTTCACGACATGGCGAAGGAGTACTACCTTTGCCAGGGATTGCAGGCGGAGTATCTCCGACACCCAATCGTCGACATCGATTACCTGATGGCGGGCGAGTTCCGGACGGCCAACGAGGTCCTGCTCGCCAGCACGAACCCCAGCGGAGCCCTTGACGATTTCCGTGACCCCAAGATCCGCCTGCGCTACTCGAACGGGCTCGAGATCCACCTGAACCATGGCGCGGCCCCATGGGAGGGCATCGAGGTGGAAGGGGAGCTATTCGATCTCCCCGAAGACGGTTGGATCGCTGTGAATCCGTCCAGCGGGCTCCTCGCGTTCAGCGCGATCCCACGGGATGCGGCCGGCGTCCCCTCCGGTGCGCGTGTGGACTACTGCCGCGCCCCCGGCCGCTACGAAATGTTCGACGGCCGCGGCCTCGCGACGGCCTACGGTGGGCTCTCCCATGGCGGCCAGCCCGGCGGGCTCCTCGTTCGCAACGACGTGCGCGGCCTCTTGCTCGTGGAGCAGGCGGATCAATCGATCGAAGTGATCGACCAAGGCGCGCCGAGCCTCCAATCGATCTCTGTCCAAGCTCGCCCCTCCATTGTGGTGGGAGACTGGACGAGGGCTCGGGCGATGGGGAGTTACGCCGGAGGTGCTACTGAAGAGGTTTCCCACGTCCTCGGCGAGTGGATCTCCAGCGACCCGAACGTCGCCCGCATCAACTCCGCCGGCGTCGTCGAAGGAGTCTCCGAAGGGACAGCCTCCCTGACATTCCGGTACTCAGGGATCGAGAGCGCTGCCTGGCCGGTCCGCGTCGACCTCGACTAACCGGGCCAGAACGGAGTACCGGGCCACGCTTCAGCTCGGTAATCCCCCAAGACCGGCCTGGGCCCCGGCGCTTACTTGGAGGCCGCGACCTTCTTCTCGAGGGCCGCCACACGCGACTGGGCCATGGACACCATGGAGTCGTTGCACGTGCCGCAGCCGCTCCGCGGCCCGTACTTCCCAAGGCTCGCCTTGGCGTACCGGAGCGCCGTGTCGAGCTCCCCCAACGACTCATGGGCCGTGGCGAGGGACAGGGCAACCTGGTGGGCGAGGACGTCAAAAGCGAAGCGATCCACGCCCTCCCCATCACCGTCCAGGGTGACCCACTTGGAGAGCCCCTCGATGACGCGCCGGTGCTGACCGCGCTCGTTCAGAATGTGGCTGGCACGGGTCCAAGAGAGCGCAGCCGAGTAGGTCGAAGGGTAAAGCGCGGCGACCTCCAGCAGGGCCGCGAGCATGCGATCTGCGTCTCGCCTCGGATCGAGGGCATTCACGGCCGAAAGCAGCGCCCCGCTGGCCTGCTCGTGATTCTCTGGCTCAAGGGCAACAAGCGCGTCTGCTCGCAGGCGAGCCGCCCCGTAGTCCTTGCTTCTCACAGCGCCATGCAGCAACGCAACGCGAACGGTGCGCTCCTGATCCGTACTGAGCTCCATGTTCGCCAGGACCCACTCCCATGCGGGCGCCTCGCCTTCCTTGTCATGCCGCAACATCTGGAAGTAGTTCCGAACAAACTGGATCTGGGCTTCTGGATCGTCGCGCGCTTCCAACAGATCACCAACGATCCCCTGGAGCTTCGCCGCGTCCTGCCTCTGCCAGCCGGCCATGTGATCTTCCGCGATCCCAAAGAACCTCTGGGCCAGGCGGAACCTCCGAAGCCGCACCGCACACCGCCCCGCTGCCATGGCGGAATGGCACGGATCCGCTGACGAAGCCAGCTGCAACGCGACGATCTTGATGTACGCCTTCAGGCATACGTCATCCATTCCGTTGCGCCCAGCAAAGGCCGCCAGTCGCCCCCAATCCCGCAGTCGATCCTTCGTGGGAGCTCCCGTTGGACGCTCCAAAAACTCGATGGCGATTCCCCTGGCACGCTCACTGAGCCCAAACACCATGGCAAGGTCAGCCATCTCGAGCTCCTTGGTGTTGGCTCGCCCATAGGCATACCTGGTGAGCAGCGATGACACCCTCGGCCAATCCGCCGCGTGCTCCAGTAGCACTCCAGCTTGAGCTTGGCCTCCATAGGTTTCCGCAATGGCTTGAGCCCCTTGGAGTTCGCCGCTACGCACGGCCTCGGTGGCCGCCGTCCATGCTTCGCTCTCGTCCGAAGGCCTCCATACCCGGTGAGTGATCTTCTTCCAGTGATACTCAGACCCCAGCAAGGCGCGGTCGCGGCCCCCTTGGGGAGCAGGGATCGAAGCCCACGACACACCATCCACCAGTTGCATCACGATTCGGCCACCGCGGTCGGCGCCGTGCATGAACTGGACCTTGGCCGCTTGGCCGCTGGCCCTGTGGCTCAATCGATACACGCGCTCCCCCTCTAGAACGAAGAGACGACGCTCCGGATCCAGTCGCCAATGGCGTCCACGGCTATCGACCTCGGTGGCCCCGAAACACTCCGCCGCCGGCGAGAGTCTCTCGACCTGACCGTCGCCGAAGACCCGGAACATGACCTGCTTCCCGTAGGGAACAAGATGCGTCGCCGGGGACGGGTCACGCCAGAACTCGGAGCCATGCCCTCCCTTGGGAGTGGTGCCTGCCGGCCACTTGAGTGCGCGCGGCGCGCTCACGTAGACCGATCCAGCGGCAGCACTGACCACCGTGGGGTGATTGACCAGCTCGTAGGCCCCGAGGACACGGCTCCGATTGGCTTCCACCAGGGGGGATGGCGCACCCTGGGGGGGCGCTGTCCATTGATCCGCATGCAGCAAGGTGTAGCTCGGGAGCACCATCACCGTTGAACTCCCTACGGGGAACACCCCGCTGATAACCCCGTCCCGGATGCCCCGTGAGCGATCGACGAGCGTGAACTGTGGCTCGACACCGGAGACATCAAGGAAGGCACCGGCTCCATTCCTCCAGACGTAGATTCGAGACCGATCGCCCGATGCAGAGAGCTCCACTTTGGGCGAGTGCAACCTCCCTGTCGGCAGGTCGAGCGCGCGCTCCGCCCACTCTGTTCCGTCGAACCAGGCGACCCGGTCCTCGCCAGCGAACCAGACCCTCCCATGCATGTCCTCCGCGACAGCACCCCGCCGGAGGTTCGCCCCCAGGGCGTAACGCTGCACGCAAACCCCGTCGCGCCACCCCGTGACATCTCTCCCGTCCGCCGACCATCCCATGCCCCTGCGGTCCACGAGGAGAACACGGCGCGGGGACCCGATGGCACCGGTCCCCTCCAGTGCTTCTGGAACCGCTCCCCTGCTAACACCCCGAGGGGAGCGGAACACCAGGGTCCCGTCCGCGGACTGGTGAGAGTGGACAACTCCGAGCCGCACGAGGCCTTGGGTCTGCGGTGCGGCGGCAGCGGGGCAAGAGAGGAGCAGTGCGAGTGCGAGGGAGATGCGAGTATCCATAGCGAGCGTCCAACTGACGGGACACAGGCCCAACGCAGGGCGCCCCTTCGCGGCCCACGGATTCTCGTGTAAATCTGCCCAGCCGCGCTGGAAGCCGGAACACGTGAGGGGATCAGTCCCGCAGGGCGCGGAGCGTCTGCAGCGCAGCTGCGGTTCCGAAGCTCTGGCCCGTGATTGGGGTGTCCTGGAAGCTCCCGTCCGCCAGGCGCGCCGCCAGAACGAGCTCCACGACCCGGATCGAGAGCTTCCTTCGCTGCTTCCGCGGCACGTGCTGGGACGCGCGCGCCGCCATGAGGTAGTCGAAGAACGGATAGTGACTGCCAACGGAATCTTCGCCGGCGTGCATCAACGCCTTGCCGACCTCACCGGCGAGGCCATGGGCGTATCGATCGAACAATTCCAGCGTGCTTCCGAGGCGCTCCTCGCTCGAACGGCCCCCGAGGAAGAGAGCCAGCTCGCAAGCAGGGCCCCGGCCCGCCGATCCGACGGGGCCGCCGTGCTGCGCGAAACCGCTGGGGTAGTGCAGCATATAGGCAAACAGCCCGGTCTCCCCGCGCATGGCCTCAAGGCAGTCGAGCGCGCCCTCGACCAGCTTGTCGGGGACGTCGATTCCGGCGTCACGGGCCCGGATCAAACCGATGACGACAGCGGCCGTGGTGAAGCTGATCGACTGCTCGACGGCGTTCTCGCCGTCAAGGTTGCCGGAGAGGTAGTAGCTCCAGCCGCCGTTCTGCCTGACCCGGTCCCCCAGGTCTCCAATGAGCCGGTCACCGAACGCGCGCAGCTCCTCTCCCTCCGCAAGCTCGCTCTCCAACGCATCCGCGATCAGCTCGAGCTGCGCCCAGGCCGCCCACGCTGTGTAGTCCATGTAGACCGGCGGCGTCGGGTTGGCTCGCCGGAGCGCGTCGATCTCGAGCAACCGCGCAAGCCCCTTGCTGGCCGCGTCCCGGTGGGCTTTTCCATTCTGCAAGAGCGTCCGCGTCGCGATGGCGTCGATCGCCGTCGAGATCTCATTGGGCACGTCGCCCTGCGCTCGGCCGGCGTCGATGAGCGATGGCCACTCACCGCTCTCGAGCTGTGTGTCGGCGAGCCAACGCAGGGCGTCGCGCTCCGCGTCCTTCATGCCGCTCCGGGGTACGGGCGCAGCCAACGGTTCGGCCGCGGTCGCCAGAACCTTGGGATCGGGCCATTCCAATCGCATCTTGCGCCCGCCTGCGAGGAGCAGCGCCTCGTTCTCGAGCATCGCTGCGGCGAGCCAAGCCCAGCGGGAATCGGAATGGTCCTTCACGAGTCGTTCGCGAAGCGGGCGTGCAGCGAGGACGCCAGATTCGTATTGCTCGATGGTGCTCGCGAGGAAGAGCGCCTTCGGGAACGCCTCGTCGGCCTCGTCCGCCAGCGCGGGCTCGAGGGCTCGACGCGCGTCTTCGACCCGATTCTCACGCAGGAGGACCTCCGCGCGCTGGCACGCGAGCGTGACCCCCGTCCCGGGGTCGGCTGCGAGCGCCCGATCGATAGCAGCCAAGGCCTCAGGGCCTTCGTGCCGGAGCATGTGGATCCGGGCGCGCACCTCTTCGGCACGCCCTAGCTCGGCCCCCTTCAACCCAGGCGTTTCCGCATCGAGCAACGCAACGACCTCTGCAAACTCCCCCCGCAGGGCTCGTTCGAGCGCGTGCTCGAAGCGATCCTCGTGCGGCACGCGCCGATCGGGACCTGCGTGACGGGGTAGCTCGCTCCATAGCCAACGCAAGACAGCGGACGGTCGGTGCTGCGGGGTGTCGGCGAGCACGTTGCCATCGGAGTCGCACAGCAAGAGCCCTGTCCCGAAGGTCGATGGTCCCATGCCATACGTCTCGGAATCACGCATCGGGGCCGGCATCCCCTTCTCAAGTCGCAAAGGGACGACCTCGGCCTTGAGGAGTCGCACGAGATCCTCATCCATGAAGGTTGAAATGCGCGTCACGTCGGGAACATCAAATCCAGGATAGGCCCGGACGACAACCAGGACGTGGCAGCCCTTCGCCTTGGCCCGTTGGGCCGCGGTCTCCCAGTCGGCCGCCCAGTCGAGCTCCGATCCGCACTTGGCGGCGAGCTGGGAGACGAGCGAGGCGGTCTCATCCTCCGGCGTGCGTTCGATGCGCTTGAACGAAGCGAAGAACGTCTGGAACTCGGACTCGTATTCGTCCCAGTCGGCGACCGGGGCCTGGGCCTTGAGCATGTAGGCCTCGCCCGCATCGACGACGTACCAAAGTCGGGTGCGAAAGGCCCCGATGCTCGCGACGTCCCACTCGATGTCCACTCCCGAGGCGCTCAACCCGTCGATGTCGATCCCCTGCAGCACCTGGTGTTCGATGTACTGGTCGCGCCCAGCCACCGTTTTGATCGCAGCATCCCGCGCGGCGTCGGCGTCGACCTTCTGGCCCACCGAGTCTGTCAGAACGCTGACGGCGACGACTCCGCCGCTACCCGACCGTGAAACGTCGACCAGGTAGCCCGCATCCGTCTTCGACCCCTTCCCCACGTCCCAGTCATCGCTCGGCGCGGAGATCGCAAAGCCCCGCGATGGGAACTGATGCTCCTCGAGGGTGATGTGGCCAGAGGAACCGATCAGACCGAAGAGAAGCAGCGCGCTGAGCATGGTCCCAGTCTCCCAGGAACCCGTCTCCCCCGCAACGCCAGGCGCGGTCCCGCGGCCGGCAAACGGCAACGGTCGATGAATCGGCATCGACCGTCCCCCCCCCGGAGGCCGTCTGCGTGCCCCCCTACTCCGACGCGGCCTGTTGACCCCTCAGGCCACTTCGGATGCGAATGGTCCCGATGATCACGATCGCCACGGCGAAGCCAGCGCTCAGGGTCAGGTTCTTCCCCTCGGCCGACGGCTGCATCTCGATGAACGTGTTGTAGCCGGCCCAAGCGAGAATCATGACGCCCAAGATGACCATGAAGCTCCCCCAAGCGATTTTCACTGAGTGTCCCATGGCCGTGAGCTTAGCAGGGCCTTCGCAGAGTTCGGCTCGGCGAAATGCACCTGTGCCCCGGCACTTTCCTTCGCCCTTGGTATGTCGTCGGGCCCTTCCGCATTCGCCATGTAAGTGATCGTAGCGGGACCAGGACACCCACTAACGGCGCCTCCCGTGGGGCGTATCCCCGCCCATGAAAACCCCCATACAGACGACGCTCGCAGCGTCTGCGTTCGCCATCGCTGCATCCCTGATCCAGGGATGCTCCTCCCCCAAGGCGCTTCAGAACGCCCTCGAACCCCACGCCATCGTCCTGAACGACTACGAAGCGGCTCGCTCGGCTGCGGCCGCCGAAGGCCGACTTCTGCTGGTCAATTCGACGGGCCACAGCGCAGGGAACGCCCGGATCATGGAGGTGAGGACGTTCCAAGACCCCTTGGTGGCAGAGGCCCTGACCCAGTTTGTCGAGGCACGCCTCTACTCGGACGCCGCTGACCCCATCGCTCGCGAAGCGAATCTACGGGTCATCGACGAGGTGGTCCGCGGGCGCGCCGTACCGGCCTACGTCGCGCTGCATCCGACGACCGGAAAGGAGCTGGGGCGCTGCAACGGCGCGAGATTCGATGCTGCCGAGTTTGCTCGATTCCTCAACGAAGCGGCTGCGTTGCCCCACTAGTGGGGCAGCGAGTGACAGGCGCCGCGCCGCGCCTCCATGGGCATGGGCACTGGCACGGGAGAGGACGTGGGACGCCATCGACGCCCCCGGTCGCGACAGCGGCTCATCGCACCCACGCTGGTGACTAGAGGCCAAACAAGATGCGGACGCTCGAGGAGAAGTTGATTCCCCGCGGACCCGTCGCACCTGGATCGACGTAGCCCACCTGGAAGTCCCAGGTCGAACCAACCAGGATGGCCGCGGCAGGCGGACGGGGTGACGTCAGGTCGAGCGCGAACCGGGCGCGCCCCAGCCCATCCGTCGTCGCGGCGGCCACCCGGAACAGCGAGCCTCCGAGACAGAGCGTGCCGTCCCCCACGGCCTGCGGCGGCGCGCCGCCGCCTTGGACGAGGATCGCGAGGGTGGACGGGGGCCCATAGGATAGCTCGAAGCTCAAGCGGTTCGCGGCGACGCTGGAGGAGCCACGGGCCACGAGGAAAGCGCCCTCGCCGACGGAGTTCGGCTGCGTCACACAGCCCACGCTTCCGCCGGGGCGAAGGGTGAGGTGTACCGGGGTGGCGACGCCGCTCGCAAGATTTCCAAGATAGGCACCCGCCGCGGAGTAGCGTTTCACATCGCCTGTCGCGACACTCGCCACGAGGAGCGATCCATCCGCCGCCAACACGATCCCCGAGGGACCGTCGAGGCCGCCGCTCTCGTCGATCGGCGTGGACGGGTCGTCGCCCACCAGGACATCGACGAACGCTCCGCCCGTGGCATCGAAGCGCAGCACTTGGTCAGTGCCCTCGCTCGTCACCAGCGCCCGCCCCCCGCCGTCGAACACCACGGCCCGCGGATTGCGAAGACCCGAGACCGCTGGCGTGAACGCGTTGACGACAAACGCGCCCGTTCCGCCGTCGTAACGCTTCACCCGTCGATTCCAGAAGCTCGGGACGAACAGGTCGCCGTTCGGGCCAAACGCCATGCCTGCATCGGGGCCATTCAAGCCCCCCGATCCAGGCGCCACGAAGATCCGATCGAACGCGCCACTGCGGCCGTCGTATCGGAGCACGGCATCCGAGTTGAAGCTGCCGACGTAGAGCCCCCCATCAGGTCCAAACACGACGCCTGAGGGGCCCGCCAGGCCGCCGGTCTCGTCCATGGCTGTGGCTGGGTCATCGCTCACGAACGCGCCCATGAATGCGCCCGTCGCAGCGTCGTAGCGGAGGACCTCGTCCGTCGTTTCGCTCGCTATGTACACGCGTCCATCGGGCCCGATGGTTGAGCCGAGGGCCCCCGCGAGCGGCGAACCGGGGCCGAGGGTCGTGGACAGTGCGCCGGTGGCGGCGTCGAACGATCGGACGGCGGCGGGCTGAAAGCTCGAGACCAGGAGCTGGTCTTGGAGTGGAACGAAGAGAAGAAGAGCAAGGAGCATGGACCGGCGCCGTGGGGAAGGAGGCATAGAAGCGGAACTTGAGTCTCCGCAGCCTCTCCGGCTCATGCGCTGTCGTCTTGCACGTTCTTGCTCACTTCCGCCAAGAGCTCCCGGGCCCGGGTCCCCCGCAGCTTTGACGGGGGTCGACCGAAGGCGCGGCGGAAGTGACGCGTCATATGGCTTTGGTCGCTGAAACCGCTTTGGTGGGCGATCTGGGCGAGGTCCGCCCCGTCCGCGCCCAGTTGCGCCAGCGCGCGGCGCAGCCGGACCCCGACCAAGAACCCATGGACCGAGGACCCCGTCTCTTCCCGAAACACCCGCGAGAAGTGGAATGGTGAGACCCCCAGGGTCTCTGCGAGCGCGCTGAGGTCCGGCGGCTTGCGGTGCTCGTGCGTCAGGATCAACCTCGCTTCGTGCGCGAGCTCCCGGCGCACGCGCCGCGTGGCCGGGCGACGCTGAGGTTGGCCGGGGCCCGAGCGTGCCCCTCTGTCCGTCGCGGTGTCGCGCGCCCGAGCCACAGCCCCATGGACAAAGGCGATGATCGCCTCCTCGATGGCGAGCGCGGGGGCATCGCCCGTTATGGCCGCGCGCCAGATCGCGTGATGTGTCATGAATGCGCGCGTTCCGAGGCGCACCTCGCGCCGAGCGAACGGGCGTTCTTCGAGATCCCTTGGCGACGGATCCAAACGATCGACCACGTCACGCAGGACATCCTCGTGCAGCACAAACTCCGTGATGGCGTCGCCGCACTCGTCGGGATGCCATACCCGGTAGGCCTCGCCGCGGTTGAAGAACGCGGCATGGGTCGTGTCGCACAGCTGCTGGACCCCCTCTGTCTCCTTGACGAAGCGTCCCCCACGCATGAGCAGCAGCGAGCTCCAGCCGAGCGCGTTCTCCTTCGGCGTCGGCACGCACGCGCGTTCGCAGCCGTACGCGCGAATCATCGCAAGGTCAGTGGCGAAGACAGAGGTGAGCCGGTTCGCGGGAAGCATCAAGAGAAAGTACCTCCTCCGCGCCGACGGGGAGCGGGCATGGGCTGCCCGGGCCTCATATTGAACACCCCCCGTACGAAGTGGTCCGTTGCCGCTCACCGCGGCCCCAATAGGTAGCCCCTTGGGAACGCCCCGGCGCTGCGGCTACTGACCGACGGACGGGCTGAGGCGCTCGACGGCGTGATTCACGCTCGCCATCATCTCGGGGGCGCCTTTTCGCATCGCCACGCCGAAGTACTCGGCGGAGATCGGCTCGGTGATTCGCCTCAGCTGGATTCCACTGATCGATTCAAGGCGCTCTTGGTCGCTCGCGTCCACAACGAACACGTCGATGACCCCCGAGGCGACCATTTGCGGCCAAGTGCTGCCCTCCGTGGCGGACTCGACAATCTCATTGTTCGGCCATTGCGCCTTCGCCGCGGTGTAGGACGTCGTGGAACGGTCGGCTCCGATGACGAGGCCGTCGAGCCCCGCGAGATTCACCGCCGGTGAGTCCAGCCGGACGAGGGCTACGATCTGTGTCTCGTAGTAGGGAGCGCTGAACGCGACGCGCGTTTTCCTGTCGTCGGTGATGCCTATCGTCGAAACAGCGATGTCGACTTCCCCGCTCTCGACCGCACCCAGCAGTTCGGCGAAGGGCAGCTCGACCCACTCGACCTTGACACCCGATCGTGCCGCGGCGGACTCGACGATGTCGACCTCGAAGCCTTCGGCGCGGCCACCATCCCCCCAGGACGAAAATGGAGGGTGGAGCATGTTGGCTGCCGCGGTCCATGTGCCATCCGCGGAGTCAAGCTCCGCTACAGGACTGGACTTGCATGCAACGCACAGGTGCACAGCGACGATCACCGCGAGAAGTCGAAGGACTGGATTCATATGGATCAATGGCGGCTGCAGCCGTCGGCGCAGCGGGCCCATGGCGTCAATGACAGCCAAGTGACGGCCCGCCGCCCACCGGGGCTGGGGCTTGCCATTCGAACCGATACACGAAGTCCTGGTCACCCGTGGGCCACGGGATCGCCGCCATGACGGGGGGAAAACCGACCTGCGACCCGGAGTCCAGCGCCTCCCCTACCGCAAGGTGACTCGAACGGCCCGGGTGAAGTTCGACATCGCAAACCCCTGATCCAGGTCTGGGTGCCAAAGCTGGAATCGGAGGGTCTCACCAGCCAGAGCATGGACACACCCGCGCTCACGCACTGGGACACAGCACGTCGCCCATGAACTGGGGGAACATGGGCGTGAGGTCGACCGGGGCTTTAAGCTCGGGTTCGCCGGCCAACCACCGCCTGACGGCGCCCTCGGTTTCGGGCTCGACCGGCAGGTTGCGTATGGCGTAGAGCTGCGAGAGCCGCCAGGTGCCCATGGGGCCGGGTTCGATGCTGAGGGTCGCGCGCTCCGGCCGCAGGACGCGGTAGACGTAGCCGCGCCCTGAAGCGACCCACTCCCCATAACTCGCGACGCAGTGCTGCATATCACGGCCTTCGCGCTCCAGCTCCTCCGGAGTGGTGAGAGGCTCGATCGCCCCCGTGCCCTCGATGGGCGGCACAGGGAAAGACAGGCCGGCCGGACGCCTGCGGGGGATCTCCCGGTTGAGTCGGTCCACCAGCTCGTCATGGACCCGCGATAGCTGAACCATCGAGCGCACCCTCAGCCCGTCCACGTCCAGACTCTGCGCCATCCTGCGGGTATCGCTCAGGAAGTGAAGCCGATCCAGCGCTTCGTCTGGCGCGAGGCGCGCAAGCTCGCCGACGAATGACCCCGTCACCATGCGATAGAGCGAGGGCCGGCCGACACACTCAAGCGCAGCGCCGTGGATCCGCGGAAGATGCTGCAGGGTCGTGAGCTCGGGCCCGCCCTCCCGCGCAATCCTGCGCAGCGTGAAGATGGGAACGACGGCGGCGGCGCTGGTTTCGACTTTGGCGAGGAGGCGCACCGCGCTCTCGGTGGCTGGGAAACCAAGCCAACCCGCGATCCTGCGCCGTGGCTTGGGGGCCCATGTACGCGCGGCCCGCAGGGGCTGACGGACCCGCGGGCGGTGGAATGCTGGGTTCAGCGCGAGTGCCCAAGCGAGGAGGGGATTCGTCGAGGCGAGCTCGAGGCCACCGGGGACTCGGCCCAGGAACGTGAGCATCTGCCACTGCGTGCCAGGAAACTGACCAACCACCTCGCGTACGGGCGCGGGGATCTTCGCCAGGAAAGCGCAAGCGGCGCCGTGCCGCGCACCGAAGCCGTGCCGCAAGCGCTCCTCACGCTTTGGATCGGGTGGCGCGGTTTCGAACTCGTACTGCAGGATCTCCCTGACGGTGTCCTCGACGAAATCCGGATGGGCCCAGCGCTCAATCCGCTTCAGGTCGAGCCCAGGCAGCACATGGCGGAACGAGCGCCCCCTGTCTCTTATA
>CAJXRJ010000062.1 GCA_913058555.1 uncultured bacterium | reverse complement strand
AGCTCTGCACCGATCGGGCCGCCGCCGGTCTGCAGGGGCCCGCGGTCGGGAACCGGACGCAGGGTCGTCATCACTCCGATGTCGGTGTTGAGGGCCGCCGCCACCTGGTGCCTCACGGTCGGCTCGGAAGCCTTCCAGCCGAAGCGGCCGAGGCGCGCGTCGCCGGTCGCCAGGTCAGGCACCAGACGCATGCGGCCCGAGATGCCGTCGCCGTCCACGTCGGCGGGGTCGGCCAGTGCCGCCACATCCGATTCAACGATGGCCTCGAGCAGGCCCATGCCCACCAGCTGCGGTGCCACGCGGAGGCTGTGCTGCGCGGGCGTCTGTCCGGTGAACTGGACGTTGGGCGAGCGCAGGCCGGCCGACTCGTTCCAGCTCACGATGCTCGCGCCGCCCTCGGGGGCGCCGCCGACCATAAGGCCCTGGAGCACGCGGCCCAGGTGCGGGTCAGGTCCGCCCGTGCCGTCGCCCACGCGGACCACGTATTGGTCGAGGGGCTGTCCTAATCCCGGCGCGAGGGCACGGCCGTTTCCGTCGTGACACGCCACGCAAGAGCGGTTGCCGTAGCGCGGGCCGAGGGTGCCGGCGAGCTCGGAGAACGCAGGGTTCGCCGCGGACTCGTCGTGGGAACCGTCGCCGAAGTCGGTGTGGTGGACCCGGCGGCCCAGCACAAACTCCTGTCCGTTGATGTGGGACAGGTTCGGGGCCATCTGCATGAAGCGCTTGTCGGGTTCGTTCGAGTACTGGTAGGGCAGCGTCACTCCGCCGCCGAGCCAGCCTTCGACGGCCATGGGGAACGAGTCCTCCCGTTCCGTGGAGCCATCGCCGAAGACGCCGCGGGCCTCCCAGGGCACCACGCCCTGACCCACGATGTAGAGGATCGCGGTGCCGTAGTAGTTGTTCCGGCCGTTCGGGACGCCGGACAGGAACTGGCTGAGCTCGAACTCGAGTCGGTCGCCAACGCGCAGGGGCTGGCCGGTCTTCTGGTTGAAGTTGAGGCTTCGCGTGTAGTGGCGCACGTTGCTCGACGGGTCGTCGAGGCCTGGCACGCTCGCCATGATGCCGTTGTTGTAGTACTCCGCCACGGTGCCGATGCCGCGGTAGAAGAATCGCAGCTCGGCCTGGGTCGGGTTAAGGCGCCACTGGGCCGCCACGTTGAACGTGATCGTGTCCCCGCCCTTGCCGATCGTGTCGACGATCTCGATCGCCGTCGTGCGGTGCTCCCAATAGAACGACAGGTAGTGGTCGTAGATCGCGAATTGATCCTCGCGGGCGTGCCGGTCACGGGCGCGGTCGGAGAGGCGCGTGATGAGGGCCGTGGGGGTGTCCTCTTGCAGCTCCGGCTCGAGGGGCGTCGAGCTGTCGAAGAGCGGCGTGAGGGCCGGCGCGTAGGGAATGGACCACCAGACTCCGCCGAGGCCTTCACCGTTGCGATCGTTAGTGATGAGGTCGCTCGCGTAGTAGTAAAGCGGCCGGCCCTGGAACGTGACTTGGAACGAACCGTCGCTTCGGACGATGTGGTTGAGGCCCGGTACCCCGGACGCGTTGCCGTCGCTCACGAGCAGCGGCGGCCAGGTCTGGGCGCAGCCCCCTTCGCACGAGCTGGCGCCCGGCGTCGAGAGGTCTTGGTCGAACACGTAGAGGGTGTGCCCCGGGAGGGACGCGCCCGCACCGCCGACGAGGATGCCGCCGGCGAAGGTGACCTCCTGGACGGGGATGACGATCGTGCAGCCTTGGTCGTCGACGACGTTGCCAGGGGGCGTGTTCGGGCACAGGTCCAGCGAGTCGGGCACGCCGTCCTGGTCGGTGTCGACCACGGTGCAGCCCTGGTCATCGACGATGTCGCCAAGGGGCGTGTTGGGGCAAAGGTCCGAAGAGTCGGGCACGCCGTCCATGTCCGAGTCGAGGGCGGGGACGCCAAAGACTTCGGTCTCCCAGATGGAGTAGCCCCAGTTGTTCCCGGGGCTGCGGGTCAGGCCGAAGATGCGAACGTAGCGGTACGATCCCGAGAGGCGCATCTCGTCCACGCGGTCGCCGAACTGTCCGCCGGTCAGGGTGCGCAGCGTGGTCCACGTGGAGCCGTCCCGTGATCCTTCCACCCGGTACGTGGCGGGGTTGGCCGCCTCCCAGTGGATCACGATGTTCGAGAGAGAGAAGGTCGCGCCCAGGTCCAGGGCGAGCCAGCTGGGATCGATTCCGTGCTGCGATTCCCAGCGCGTCATCAGGTCGCCGTCGACGGCGAAGCTCGCGGGGCCTGCGGCGTCGGTCGAGCTCGCCGTTGCGGTGGCGGCCAGTTGGTACGGCACCAGCTTCGACACGGCCGGCGGAGCGACAGGGATTCGTTGCCGTTGTGGCGCGGGGCTGGCGTCGGCGGCGGACCCTGCGTTCAGGGCAAAGGCCGCGCCGATGAGGACGGCGCGCTGAAGGAATCGTCTTGTCATGTCTCGCTGGTTCGGGGCAACGACTCCGGATCGAGTCGCCGCACGCGCGACAGTCTACAGGGGAGCCCGTGGGGCCGCCGAGGGCATGGTTCATGGCCAAGGGGAAGCGTTGCGGTGTTTCGCCGCGCACCATGGGTGGCGGCGTCACCGACTGACTTGATGCTTGTGGACGGATCGAGTGTCTCGACCTTGGACGTCGCCGCCAACGCGGGTCTTGCTTTCGTGCGGTCGAGCCAGTCTTCACTTCGGCCGCCCGCAGGGTCGCTGTCCAAGGCGTCGCTCGCCGCCGCGTGCTTTGGCCGCGACGTGGGCCCGCTCGCGTCGCCGTTATGAGCACTTCGGGATTCGCTCCCTGGCCAAAGGACGACCTTGCTGGAATCGAATCGGCAGGTCCAGCTCCCTGGTGGCTCAGGCCGATCCCAGATTGAGAGCCTCGGTCCCCCCAGGAACCCCGAATTCCACCTCCTGTCATGGGGGACACCTCATCCCCTAGGCATCCTGGGCGGCTTTGTGCGGGCCGTGGGCCTGGGGCGAAAAGTTGCCAGGAAACTTGTCAGGATGTCGGCGCTCCGGGCGAGGCCATCTCGCCCCACTCGCCTCGTCACCTCCCTTCCTTTCCGTTCGGCAACCGCTTCATCCATGCGAATTCTCCTGCTCACTGGGGCCTTCGGCCTGCTCTCCTCGTCCCTCGCGTCCGGGCAAAGTGTCGTCCACTACTGGGACTTCTCGTCCACGACTGACGTCGTGGGCGGCGCCGCGACGTCCGCCGTCGGCACCGTGGACCTCACCGTTCACCCGACCTACGGCGAGGCCTACGCCGGCTCCGGCGCGACTCTCAACACCGTCATCGGCGGCACGGGCAACGGCAGCGGCTTCCTCGAGGCGGCCATCGCCGGCCTCGACCTGGACTTTGGAACCGACAGCTTTTCATTCAGCTATTGGGTTTGGGACGACTTCGCCTCGGACATGGACGTCCGTGGTGCACGGGTCTTCGATTGCCTGAGCGGCACGACGACCGGCCTTCAGCTCGGCACCAACGGCACGAACGACTGGAACTTCCGCGTCGACGACGACATGGGCGCCGTGACGATCTTCAACAACGTCTCCCCTTTCATGGCTCCGGCTGACCAGTGGGTGCACGTCGTGGGCGTGGTCGACCGCCCCATGAGCGAGATCCGCGCGTACGTGAATGGCGCCCTGACGGCGTCGATTCCGTTCAACAACAGCTCGAACAACGCGCCGGTCATCGGCAACGTGTTCCCGACGCAGGACCTTCAGATCGGCGCCATCAACGGTGGCTCGAACACAGGTCAGGCCCAGACCCAAGGTCTCGACGACCTCGCGTTCTATGAAGGCGTGATTTCGGGCGCCGACGCCGCCGCCCTCGCGGCCGGTACGAAGACGCCGCTGAGCTTCCAAACGGGCACCATCGTCGTCGAAGCCACGGGCACGATCGTCCAGGCCAACGCCTCCGCCAGCAGCCCCTTCAACGGGATCATGGTGGGGGACCCGGTCCTTGTGCACCTCGAGGTGATCTACCCCGGCACGGACCTCGCGCCGGGCCAGCTGACCAACTACACCGTCGACCTGGCGAACTCATTCGTCACGATCGGAGCCTTCACGGACACCCTCGCCGGTGGCGCCCTCGGGATTCAGAACGACTTCCCGGTCGCCGATGGCATCCGCATGCCGAATTCGCCCATGACGGGCGGCGGCGGACTCGCACTGGAAGTCGGCGAGTCCAGCGGCACGCTCTTCAGCTCGACCGACATCACGATGCAGCTTGGCTCCTGGCCGAGTACCACGTGGTCGTCCTTCAACTTCGGTATCTTCGGTGGGGGCAGCTTCATCGAGTTCTCGAACCCCGACGTGACGATCAAGGAAGTCCCCATCGGGACCAACTACTGCACGGCCACCGTGAACTCCACGGGCGTCGCGGCCAACATGACCGTTTCGGGTTCGGCGGATATCGCCGACAACGACTTCACAATCACCGCGAACAACCTGCCGCTCAACCAGTTCGGCATCCTCTTCACCTCCATGACCCAGGGCTTCGATCCGGGCGTTGGCGGCACGAGCAACGGCAACCTCTGCGTGGGTGGCGTCATCGGCCGCTTCCCCATCATCCTGAGCAGTGGAGCGACCGGCAGCTTCTCCGTCACCACCGACTTGAACGCCTTCCCGCAGGGCGTTGGTGGCGTGCCCGTCACGAGCGGTCAGACCTGGAACTTCCAGGGCTGGTGCCGCGACCAGGTCGGCCTCGGGTCCAACCTCACGGACGGCATTTCGGTGACGTTCAACTGAAGTAGATAGGCCAGCCGACTGCTGACGGATGCGTTCTTGGAAGGAAGGCGCCCCGCGGATCTAGGGTCGACTGTTCTGTGCACGCGCCCCCGCGTCGCCGCCGTTATGGCGATGGCGCGGGGGCGCCCTCATTGGCGGGCCAGTCGGGCGGCCTTGGCGACCGGGGGCAAGGGGGACCGCCGAAGCACCCGGGCGAGTCAGGTCAGGGGCTCTATCGCGAGCCCCGCGCCGCGCAACGATCGCCGGCAGCGTCCGACGATTTACGGGCTGCCAGCGGGTGGCCTTGGTCGGCCGATGGGCCGGTCCCCATGCGCGACAGATCTCCCGGGCCCTGGTTCCCATGAAGAAGCTCCTCGTCCTCCTCACCGCCGCTCTCCTCGTCCTGCCTGCCGTGACGTCCTGCAGCGGTGGGGGAGGTGGCAACCATCGCAATCCGGCGGCGGGATCGGGTGGTGCCCAGCCCTGGGCCATTGACGACACCGCGATCTCCGGCAACGGCGTGGACCTTCTCCAGGGCGGTGACATGTTCATCGGCGAAATGGACGGTCCAGCGGCCGTCGCCCTCGGCGACCAAATCTGGGCCACGCTCACGTCGATCCAAACGTGGACTGCGGCCAATCCTCTCTACACCTATCGGTTCTACGACGACACGGACCCGTTTACGAACTGGGGCCGAGCCTTCCGCTACACGGGCTTCAACGTGGAAGTAGGGCCCATCATCGGCCCGCCGGGGTTCTACGGCACCGGGACCTACGTGGACCCACTCGGCCAGTCGTACCCCGCGGTCATTCTGCGCACATGGGATCTCACATACTGGGAGCTCCTCGTGATCCAGAGCCCGACCTCCATCGTGCACGCGATCCAGCACACGAGCGGTCTTCCGATTGCCCAGACCTACTTCGCGCCCTGAGGGGCGGGGCCGCGTGTCTCAGAAGTGCACGGGGAATTGGGCCGGCGAGAGGTGATTCCGGGATCGGGACCAAGGACCTTCCGGCCAGCGCCGTCCTAGGGTCGAAATCCACCCTGAGGAATCGCCATGAATGAACCGCACAAGAGTCTGAAGATCGAAAGCCCCTGCCACATGAAATGGGGGGAGCTTGAGGGAAGTGGGTCGCGCCGTTGGTGCGACCAGTGCGCGCTGCACGTGGTCGATGGGTCTTCGATGACGAAGCAAGAGGCGACCCAGCTTGTGGAAGCGAGCGACGAGCGGGTCTGCATGCGGGTCGTCAAGGACGATCAAGGGCGCGTGGTGCATGCGAGCGGGGGAGCGGCCGCGCGCCTATTGCGGTACGGCCTGACGGCGGCGGCCGGTGTGCTCGCGGCATGCGCTGATGAGCGCGGGAAGGGAGCCGAGGCGGGCACGGCATCTACGCCGGATGCACCCGACCGAACTCCGGTGTCGGATCCCGACGGAGGGATAGAGCCCGTCCGGCCCGAGGAGATCATGGGAGAGATCTGCTTCGTGGAGGAGATGGGCAGGATGGTCACCGAGCCCCCGGAAGAAGTCCAGGAAGAGGAGGACTCTGAGCCCGCTGAATCCGAGGAAGCACCGGGCCGTGTGCTGCTGGGGAAGGTGCGGCTCGTCGAGGGGGCTGACTTGCCTCCGGCCGACACCTCAGACGGCGAATAGGGCGCCGGCAAACACGAGGGCCGCCGAGTGAAGCGGCGGCCCCGCGCCCTCTCAGGGAGCGAGCTCGAACCGGATGGCGCCCGTGAGGTTGGACGCGGCAGGTGTGTCCCGGTGCCAGAGCTGCGCCCGGATGACATCCCCTGGAGCGAATCCGAAGTGGGTCGGATTGAGGCGCACGGTCATCACCCCCGTGCCGTCGGCTTGGACGATGGGACCACGCAGTGGGTCACCGATGCAGAGGAAGCCGTTCGAGATCGGGATCATGGCCTCGGTCGTTCCGAGGACCGGGAGGCCGAAGGTGAACTGGGGGAGCTGGGAGGCTCGCAGTGGGAGTTCCGTCGTGGTGGCGCAGCCCTCGACGTCGAGCAACCCGCGGGCGCCCGTCGAGTTCGGTGAGCCGTCGCACACGTCGATCACGGGATCGTCCGCTGAGAATCGCCTCAGCGCGCTTTCGAGGCGAATCGCGTTGCCGACCGTGACATAGGTCGAGGTCGTCAGGACTTCGCCTTCCCCAAGGGCCACCTTGCGCCCAACGGCCGTGGCGGGATCCCCGAGCTCACCCACGAAGCTGCGGATGGATAGGGGGCCTCCGGTGATGCCGTCGATGACGGCGAGCGCGTCGCGGGAGTTGAGGCTGGGTGGAGGCACGGGCACCGAGTACGAAGCCGCCAGTCGGTTGCCTTCGAGGTCGATCGAGCGACCGAAGTTCCGTGAGCCTGTCGTGGGTGCTGTGAACCGAGCCGTTTCGGAGAAGAAGCCGATGGGGTTCAATCGGTCGAAGATGAAGACCGCGCCGGTCCCACCGACACCGGGAGCACCGGGGTCCGAGACGGCGATGCGATCGCCCGAGATGGAGACGTCTGCGCCGAAGGAGCGGCTCGCGGCCGAGGTCGGGATGAGTTCTTGGAGGAGGGCAGGCGTGCCGCCGGTGGCGTGATGCCACACCCAGACGCGTCCGCGGGGCTGCTCCTGGCTGGAAATCACGATGAGCCCATCGTCGACGTCCATGGCGCTTCCAAACGCAGAGCTATCGCCGCCCGGCACGGGGTGATCGATCCGCGCGGTCTCCACCCATGTGATGGCCCCGAGGGGCTCGAAGAGGTGGACGTGTGACTCGGTCGATGCGAAGAAGTGCGCCTGGGACTGGACGGCAGCGATGCCGAGATCCCGTGCAAGATTGGTGGCGAAGAACTGCGCGTCGGGGTCGGCCGTTCTGAACTCCGGCAAGGGGGACCACCCGGTTGGTGTGCGGACGTAGCGGTATACGACGCCCGGGCCGTTCATGTGCTGAGACCCTGGCGCGGTCGCCATCAGTTCGAGCCCAAAGAACTCCGTCTCCAGGTCGATCGCGAGGCCGAAGCCAGACGAGAACGTACCGGGGCGAGGAATCACCTCGGCGGGGGCCCAGCTCGGGGCCGTTCGAAGACGGACTTCGATGTTCTCGGCGTTGGGTGAGAACACCCGCGCGGCGACGAAGCCCCGATGGATGTCGAGGCCCGACTCGTGCAGGCCGCCGATCAGTGCATTGACGGGCTCGAGCGGGAAGAGCGGGCAAATGCCTTGGGCCGTAGCGGCGGCCGTCGTGGCGACGGAGACTGCGGCGAGGATCGCCGCGGAAGGAAGCGTTCGCATATCAGGGAAGGGGGCTTGGAAGGTCGGATCGAACCACCTCGATCTACTCTCTCAGCAATCCCGAATCCCGGGGCCAAAAGATGGGGTCTCCGGCCGCTCCCGTCGGCGGTCTGCCTCCCTGAGTGTTCCAGGGCACGAGGGAATGGGATATCGCAGTTGCCCTCTGGGTAGGTGCAACACACTCGCATCGCCTGGGGCACGTGCTCCAGGCGGTCCCATCTGAGCACCCGGAGGGGCCCCCGGGCACTTCACTGGACGGAGAGCAGATTCAGCCCGCGAGCCACGAGTCCATGGGGTTGCCGGATCGAGGCGGGACGTCTTTGCGTGCGACGGCTTCTTGTGCCTTCGCGGCCGCGCGTTCCCGCATGGCCTCGGTGATCTCCCCGAGGCGTCACTGGATGCGGTCTGAGTAGTCGCTGAAGATGTCGGCGATCACCGGCTGGAAGTTCTGCCAGCGCCCTGTGTGGTGTTCACCATCGATGTCTTCCGAGTACGCGGCCACGAGGACTGGGTCTTTGGATGAGAGCACGATGAGCCGCACTGCGTCGCTGAGCGGGTGTGGCGTGTCGCAGTGCGTCCGATTGACGCCCTGTCCCTCTTCGGGGCGGCCAACGCGTGCTACCGGCACGTGCTAGAATTGGATCTATGGATCCCAAGAGCACAGCCGGCCGCTTCCTCTCCAAAAGCATCGCTTCCACGGTGGCTCGACGTCCAGGCTGGTTGCGAGCACCGTTCGCCGCTCTGGTGGGAGCCTTGGCGATGTGCGCCCCGGCGTCGGCCCAGTACGAGCTCGTCTGGCAAGACGAATTCAACGGCACGAGCCTCGACCTCTCCAAGTGGGAGCCCATGATCGGCAACGGGTGTCCCGGGATTTGCGGGTGGGGCAACAACGAGCTGCAGTACTACCGCGCGGAGAACGCCACGGTGGGGGGCGGCACCCTCAAGATCACTGCCCGGCGCCAGAACTTCGGTGGCGCCCAGTACACCTCGGCGCGGCTGCGCACGAAGAACAAAGGCGACTGGACCTACGGCCGATTCGAGATGCGCGCGAAGCTCCCCTTCGGTCAAGGCATGTGGCCCGCGTTTTGGATGCTGCCCACCGACGATGTCTACGGGACTTGGGCGGCCAGCGGCGAGATCGACATCATGGAGGCCGTTGGTTTCGACCCCGCACGCGTCCATGGCACGACCCACTTCGGTGGGATGTTCCCGAACAACACGTATGCGGGCGGCAGCTACACGTTGCCTTCGGGGAGTTTCAGCAACGAGTTCCACGAGTTCGCGATCGAGTGGGAAGAGGGAGAGATCCGTTGGTACATGGACGACGTGCACTACCGGACGCAGACCTCCTGGTGGACGCCCGGCGCGGCTTTCCCTGCGCCATTCAATGAGCGCTTCCACCTGCTCCTGAACCTGGCTGTGGGCGGTAACTGGCCCGGGAACCCGGACGGGTCCACGCAGTTCCCCCAGACCTACGAGGTCGACTGGGTGCGCGTCTATCAGGAGGTGGACCACGATCCGAATGGTTGTGACTGTGCCTTCGATGACATGGAGCACGCCGATCCCCTCGGCAGCGACTATTTCACCTTCGACGGACCGAACGCTTCGGGGATCCTGAATGCCAACACGTCAGACGTCCCCCCTGCCGTGGGCGGCAATGCGTCGTTGGACGTGACGTGGATCGATTCCGGTGCGGGCGGTTACCTGGGGGGCTTCGGGCGCACGTACCCGTTGGACCTGACGAACGCCACCCACTTTGAGATGTGGATCCAGCCCGATGCCGCCCAGGAATACACCCTCGAGATCAATCTCCAGGACGACGATGACGGCGACGGGATCATCCCCTCCCAGCCGAATGGCGCCGACGACGAGTTCCAAGTGAGCCTCTCCGTGGGCCCCGCGGGTTCCGACGTGATCGCGGGGGGGGGCTGGCAGAAGGTCAGCATCCCCTTGGCAGACTTCGTGGACGACGGGTCGTTCCACTTCGGTGGCAACGGTATCTTTGACCCGACGCCTTCCTCCGCCAGTGGCAACGGCCAACTCGTAAACGTGGTCATTGCGCTCACGTCGAACGCTTCGCCCTTGATCAGCTTCCGCACTGACGAGTGGCGCTTCGTGCGCCCGGCGAGCGGCGTTCAAGGTCGCGTCTGGAGCGACGAAAACCGCGACGGCACTCCGTTTGGCGACCCGGGCGTGGGCGGCGTCACGATCTCACTCGTGGACGTATCCACGGGCCAGGTGCGTGCGACGGAGGTGACGTCGGCCCAGGGCGAGTACGCCTTCAACGGCTTGGTCGCCGGCGAGTTCGAGGTGCGCGTGGACCCAGCGACCCTGCCCTTGGGCATGACCGCAATCTTCGACGTGGACGGTGCGGGAACGCCCGGCGTGTTTGCGGTGAGTCTTGGGTGCGACGACGCGCGTGTGGCCCAGGACTTCGGCTACGACCCCCTCTACCTCGGAGAGCAGCTCTGCTCCCCGGCGGAGCTCAATTCCACGGGCGCCCCCGGGGAACTTGCCGCGGTGGGGTCGGTGTTCGTAGCGGACAACGACGTGACGCTGCTCGCGGTTTCGCTGCCGCCCCAGCAGTTCGGATTCTTCGTCACCTCCCAGACCCCCGGGGCCGTGCCCAATCTGGGTGGGGGTCAAGGGACGCTCTGCGTCGTCGGGAATATCGGCCGCTACACCCGACCGGGTCAGCTCCTGAACTCGGGCCCCTTCGGCCAGACCAGCCTGGCCCTGGACCTCTGGGAGACGCCGCAGCCCTCGGGGCTCGTCGTCGTTCAGCCCGGGGATACCTGGTACTTCCAGTTCTGGCACCGGGACGCCAATCCTACGGCGACGTCGAACTTCACCTCCTCCTTGGGACTGAGTTTCCAGTAGTGCGTCCGGGTGGCACAGTACCACCCATGAAGCACACTCTCTTGATCCTGACTACGGCCCTCTGCGGCTGCGGGACCTCGGCGGGGCCGGGCTACGACTTGCCAGGGAACGCGAATGCCGGGCAAGCGGATGCAGATGCGAGCGCGCCGCTCGAGCCTGAATGGGAGTCGGTCGCTGGGGTCTGGCTCGTCCGCGATGGGACTCCGCTTGTCCTCACGGGCGAATATCCGTCCGCTACTCCGGGGGAGTGGGTCACCCTCGAGGGCGTCCCCGGCGGCCCGGGCGTTCGGGTCTTCCTGTACGGTCGGGCGGGGGAACGCGAGGGCTACGGCGTCTATGGGCTCTGGCGCGAGAAGAGCAAGATGGACGTCGCTTGGCCCCTCGATGCGGAGAGCATCCACTGGGATGGCGTCGACGCCCGCTCTGGGCTGCAGCGGCTTCTCGGGATTGTGGCAGCCCCCGACTCTGACGCGTTCCTGGACTCAGAGGCCCCGTGGCTTTGGGCAGAGGGTGCGCGTGCCGTTTTCCTCGTCGCCGCCCCTTGGGAGGATTCGGATCGGGGTCGATCCGGCCCACTCCTTTACGCCCTGCCGCTCCGCTAGGTCCGAATCCTCGGCCCGCGGCACAGGCTGCGACGACCCGCCTCGCCCCGCAGCTTGGGGGCGACACCCGCCTCCCCGAATCGGCTCCCCCGCTTCCGTACGTTGATCCGATAAGCTCACGGGCATGTCCCAAAAGCCACGCGGCTCGACCGCCCTTATCGCTGCCGTTGTCGCCCTGGGCGGATTCCTGATGGGATTCGACAGCGCGGTCATTTCAGGTGTCACCGGTCCCGTTCGCCGCGTCTTCAAGCTCTCGCCCGGAGAGCTCGGGACCGTGGTCGCTTGCCTGACCCTTTCCGCGACGCTCGCGATGGCGCTCGTGGGGCCCATTGCGGATCGCTATGGACGCAAACGTGTGCTCGCCATTACGGCGCTCATGTTTTCCGTCTCGGCGGTTTGGAGCGCACTGGCGACGACCTACGCCAGCCTGATCGCGGCCCGCCTGCTGGGCGGCTTCGGTGTGGGCGGAGCGCTCATCGTCGCACCGATGTACATCGCCGAAGTCGCACCGGCGGCGAAGCGTGGACGCCTTGTCTCGTTCAACCAGCTCAACATCGTGCTGGGCTTCTCCGCGGCCTTCTTCTCGAACTACTTCATCGAGAAGGGGATGCCCCAGGCCGAGGGCGGGCCGGTCAACGACGCGTGGCGTTGGATGCTGGCCGTGGAGGCCGTGCCTGCCATCATCTACTTCCTGTCGCTCTGGATCGTGCCGAACAGCCCGCGCTGGCTCGCCATGAAAGGGCGCCGGGACGAGGCCCGTTCGGTGCTGAAGTGGGCCAACGGCGAGGAGGATGCGGATGTGGCGCTGGCCGAGATCGAAGCCAACCTCAGGTCCGATGGCCAGGAGAAGAAGGCCGGCTTCAAGGACCTCCTGCACCCGCGCATGCGCTTCGTGATGATCGTTGGACTGGGCCTCGGCTTCTTCCAACAGATCACGGGCATCAATGCCATCTTCTACTACTCCACGACCATCTTCGAGATGGCTGGATCGGGCCGCGAGGCGTCCCTGGAGCAGGCGATCTACGTGGGCCTCGTCAACGTGGCCTTCACCGTGCTCGCGATGTGGTTGATCGATCGTGCGGGACGCAAGCCGCTCTTGTTCGCCGGCACGGCGCTGATGGCGGCGGCGCTCCTTTCGACCGGGTATGCATTCCAGCAAGCGACGTTCGTGCCGGAAGGTGAACGCTACGAGAAGGTCATCGCTGGCCTGATCAAGGACCTGCCGGAAGCGTCCGAGCCCGAGCAAGCCGAGCCAACCGAGCCAACCGAGCCAAGAGAACAAGCCGAGGAGCCTGTGCATCCCCTTCAGGTGGCGCTCACCGAGCTTGGAAGCGACGTGTACGAAGATCAGTTCGCCTTCCTGGACGCGGTGACGGCGAGCGTAGCAGCGACCGGCGACGCGCCTACGATCGAGGCGGTGGCCGACAAGGCCCAGGATCTGGCGAAGGGCGCCCTGCGGATCAACGGCCAGATGGTGCTGCTCGCGATCATGGCGTACATCGCGGGCTTCGCGATCTCGCTGGGACCCGTGATGTGGGCCATGTTCTCAGAGATCTTCCCTGCGCGAACGCGTGGCGTCGCGATCTCCGCGGCGGGGTTCTTCAACTCCGGCATCTCGTTCCTCGTGCAGAAGCTCTTCCCTGTGGGGCTGGCGGCTGCTGGACCGGACAAGGTCTTCTACTTCTTCGGCACGTTCGCCGTCCTCGCGCTGCTCTTCAGCATCTTCGTTGTGCCCGAGACCAAGGGCAAAAGCCTTGAGGAACTCGAGGCGGAACTCATCGGGCCGGCTTCCTAAGCGTGGCCTGCCAACAGCGACTGCATGAATCCGGCAGGCGCTCCTCGACACCGCACTCTGTTCATGAACCTCACCATGCGCCCTGATCTCATCGGGTACTCACTGGCCGCCGTCTGTCTTGCCGCCGCGAGCTCCTGTTCTTCGGTTGCGGAGACCCCAGCTCTCCCCTCGGTCCAGGTGCCCGCTTTCCCCATCGCGCTCGATGGCCAGGTGGGGGAGGACTTCACGGTCGATGTTCCCGTGACCGGCCGCTATCGGCTCTTGCTCGACCTCGAAGCCTCCGGGCCGGGGACGTTCTGGGTCGAGGACTACATCGGGAACCCGGACGGTCGCACCTACGACATCACGGGACCGCTCGCCGTCGAAGAGGCCGGCAAGCGCAAGTTCGTCGTGGACGGCTCGCCCCTCCAGGCCGGCGAGCATCGCATGCGCATGCATGGGAGCGGTGTCGCTGAGGCGAAGTCGCTCAAGCTCGAGCTGCTCCGGGAGCACCAGGTCACGCCGCTCATCCTTGAGCAAAGCATGGCTGGCGACGATCCCTGGGAAGTGGTTTGGGCGGATGAGTTCAACGGGACGGGCCTTCCCGACCAGGACAAATGGACCCATGACCTCGGCGACTGGGGCTGGGGCAACCGCGAGCCCCAGTACTACACGGACGGGGATTCGAAGAACGCGCGGCAGGAGGACGGCGTGCTCATCATCGAGGCCCGCCCCGGTGACGCGGCCCGCCCGTGGACGTCGGCGCGCCTAACGACGCGCGGCAAGGTCAGCTTCCTCTATGGGCGCATCGAAATCCGCGCGAAGGTCCCCAGCATGGACGGCACGTGGGCGGCTGGCTGGACGCTCGGCGACGACTACCGCGATGAGGTCTCATGGCCCTACTGCGGCGAGATCGACATCATGGAGGCTGTGGGCCACGAGATCGACGACGAGTCCGGAGACGGCATCAATCACGGCTCCTGCCACACCCGTGCCTTCTACTTCAAGCAGGGCAACCACATCTCGGAAACGATTCCGGTCAAGAGCATGCAGGAGGACTTCCACGTCTACGCCTGCGAGTGGGACGCGGACCAAGTGCGCCTCTACCTGGACGGCGTGCACTACTACACGTACGACCAGAAGGCCACGCCGGAGGCTTGGCCCTTTGACCGCGCGCAGAACCTGATCTTGAACCTCGCCATGGGCGGCGGCATGGGCGGTGAGATCGACCCAGCCGCCAGTGCGGAGGGCGCGCCGCCCCAGCGTGTCATCGTTGATTACATTCGAGTCCTGGATCGCAAGTAGAGCGGAGTCACACGTGGAGTACTTGACCGAGCGGCACGATGAGCCGCAGCGCTGGCTGCCTGTGGCAGTGCAGACGATCCGTGGCGCCGAAGAGATGCCGCCGTTCTTCATGAGCGTGGCCTCGCCATCGAATCACTGGATGTTCCTGTCCAGTCTGGGTCCGCTCACCGCGGGCCGCCGCAGCAAGGGAGGAGCGCTCTTCCCGTACAAGACGGTCGATCAGGTCCACGACTCCGTGGGGCGCGTCGGCGGGCGTACCCTGGTGCGGCGCCGTTCGGATGGCGCCGTTTGGGAGCCCTTCACCGAGCGCAGTGCCGGGCTCAAGGGCGTCACTCGTACGGTGTCGCGCAGCGCCTACGGCACATGGGTGACTTTGGCGGAGTCCCACGCGGACTTCGGCCTCGAGGTCCGCCAAACCTGGACGACGAGCCCGCTACGGGGCGTCCTGCGCTTCGTCGAGTTTGAGGCGGCCGCCGGCACTAGCGTGGACGTGGACGTCGTCGACGGCGTGATCGACGTCCTGCCGGCCTCCGTCGAACCCTCCATGCAGGCAGGGCTGAGTTCGCTGGTCACGGCCTATCGCATGGCCGAGCGCATCGGGCCGCTCGGCGTGTACCGCCTCGGTTCCATTCCCGTCGACCGGGCCGAGCCCAATGAGGCGTTGCTCGCTACGAGCGTTTGGTCCACGGCCGAAGGCGCCGTGCTCCTGTCGGAAAATCAGATCGAGGCCTTCCGCGCTGGCGCAGAGATGGAGCCCGAGGGACGCTCCCGTGGCGTGCGAGGCGCGTTCCTCGTGGCGCGCACGCTCCAGCTTGCGGGTGGTGAGTCCGACGCCTCGGCCCTCGCGATGGAGATCGAGCAGGCGGCCGACAAGGTCGAGTGCACCGTAGGTTGGATCTCGGCCCAGACGGACCCCTACGCGACGCTGCGGCGCGAAGCCGATCAGACCGAGCTGGATCTTGCGACGCTCCTCGCCGGCGCGGACGCCCTTCAGCGGACCGCCTCCTTTGCGGAGGATGCGCGGCACTACGCGAACACACTCTACAACGTGATGCGTGGCGGCCTGCCCATTGACCGGTACGCGCCGCCCAGCTTGGAGGAGGCGGGGTCGCCCGACGAGTTCCGCCACGCGGTCGAGTCGTTGCCCTTGGGTCTCAGCCGGCGGCACGGAGACCCGAGCCGCCCTTGGAACCGATTCTTCATCGATATCGAAACGCCGGATGGGTCCCTGAAGGCGGCCTATGAGGGCAACTGGCGGGACATCTTCCAGAACTGGGAGGCCCTGGGTGTGTCCTACCCGAAGATGCTCTTCGGCTTCGTGACGCGCTTCCTCAACGCGACGACCGCCGACGGCTACAACCCCTACCGCGTCGACTCCGAACGCGGCATCGATTGGGAGGTCGAGGATCCGCACGATCCCTGGTCGTACATCGGCTACTGGGGCGACCATCAGATCGTCTACCTCACGAAGCTGCTGGAACGGCTCGACGAGCGCTTCCCTGGGGCCCTGAAGGGTTGGCTCGGCGCTGAGCTCTTCGTCTTCGCGGACGTGCCCTACCGGGTCGCCGGTTTCGACGATCTCGCCCGCGACCCGAGAAATAGCGTCCGCTACGACAAAGACGCCGCGGCACGCACGAAGGCTCGTGAGGATTCTGGGGAAGGCAAGGACGCGCGTTTGCTCCACGCCTCGGACGGCCAGCTCGTGCGGGCGACGCTTGAGGAGAAGCTCCTCGTGCCGACCCTCGCGAAGCTTGCTAGCTTCGTTCCCGGCGCGGGCGTGTGGATGAACACCCAGCGTCCCGAGTGGAACGACGCGAACAACGCCCTGGCGGGATTCGGTTCCTCGATCGTGACCACGGCGGCGCTCTACGGTCACATCGGGCTGTTTCAGTCCCTGCTAGCCGGGGTCTCCCCGCGGCTGAGCGAGCGCACGCGTGACCTGCTCGTGGAGATTACCGGGGCGTTGGAGCTGGCTGTGAGCGGCACGGACGACACCGCACAGCGCTGGGCTTATCTCGAGCGCGCCGGCCGTGCCGGCGAAGCCCACCGTGAGGCGGTGTACGCGGGGACGGGCCTCGCATTCGTCGATGTGGACTCCAGCGTGATGGATACGTTCCTGGAGCGTGCCCACGCGGCCCTCGGCGCGACCCTCGCCGCCAACGAGCGCAGGGACGGGCTCTTTCATGCTTACCGGCTCCTCTCTATCGATGGGGGGCAGGTCGAAGCGGGGGAGCTGCCGCTGATGCTGGAGGGGCAGGCTTCGGTACTGGCCTCTGGCTACCTCGCGGGCAAAGAAGCGGTTCAGCTGCTGAGCTCACTCCGGTCCAGCCCCCTCTATCGGGACGATCTGGGTACGTACTTGCTCTACCCTGACCGCGAGCTGCCGAGCCTCCTTGACCTGGGGCGGATCCCGATGGACGTGGCTGAGGGTCACCCTCTGATCCAGGCACTCCTCGGGCGCGGGAACAAGGACATCGTGCGACGGTCCGGGGATGCTAGCGCGTCGGTGCGCTTTGCACCGGGCATGCGTACGGCGGCGTACCTGCGCGCGGCACTCGCGGAGCTTCCCGATGACCTTGGCCCGCTCGTGGAGGCGCATGGGTCTTCCCTTGAGGAGGCCTACGAATCGTCGTTCCATCACGCGAGCTTCTTGGGTCGCTCGGGCTCGTTCTTCGGCTACGAGGGGCTCGGATGCACGTACTGGCACATGGTCTCCAAGCTGGCACTGTCCGTGCAGGAGTCGGCACTCAGGGCCTCGGACGCCGGTGATGCTGAGGCTGCCACCGAACTCTTTGAGGGGTACCGCGAAGTGCGCAAGGGGATCGGTGCCGGGAAGACGCCCATGGAATACGGGGCGTTCCCGAGCGAGCCATATTCCCACTGTCTCTTATACACATCTGACGCTGCCGACGATATGCAGTGTGTAGAT
>CAJXRJ010000061.1 GCA_913058555.1 uncultured bacterium | reverse complement strand
GTCTCGTGGGCTCGGAGATGTGTATAAGAGACAGGCTGGGCAGGTGGCACGTCGCGCAGGAAATGTCACGGTTTCCCGAGAGTTCCTTGTCGAAGAAGAGGGCGCGGCCAAGCTCGATCAATGCGGCGGAGCGCACCGGCGGCGCAGCGAGGGGCGTGATGCCTTGGTTGCCGATGATCGTGCGGAGCTGGGCCACCTGGGCCGGGTCCGCGGGATCCCCGCCGCCGCCGAGATCCGGGACGGTCCCGCTGCACGCCGTGAGAAGGAAGCCTAGGCACGAGGCGAAGGCCGTTGCGGCCAAGGGGGAGCGATCGCCTCGAGTCGAAAGGGAGTGATTCATGTCCGGTCGGTTGGGGTCTGACGGGCGGCGCCAGTCCAAAGCGGCGCCTGCTCCCTTCATCGGCCGCTGGATTGGCCCAACCGAACAAGACTGGGCAGGCCCTCAGACCCTTCTCACTCCACGACTAGGGCAGGGACCCGGGCTCGAAAGCGCGGCCGGACGTGCGCTCAATGCCCCACCCCACCCGCAAGGCCGTTTTTCGGGTGCCTTCGCCGCTCTGATCGGGACAATGCCCCCATGCGCGTGCTTACACTCGACGTGAACGGGGACCGTCTTGAGACGGCTGCCCCCGACCATTGGACGCTTCTCGAGGTCCTCCGCTACAAGCTTGGCCTCACGGGCTCGAAGCAGGGCTGCGATAAAGGGGACTGCGGGGCCTGCACGGTCTTGGTGGATGGCAAGCCCGTGCTGGCGTGCCTGACCCTCGCCGCGGAGGCGGTGGGGTCCAAGGTCACCACCATCGAGGGCCTGCGCCCGGCCCACCTGGAGGGCGGCGGCACCGGCGTCGACCCGGTCCAGGACGCCTTCGACCGCTGCGGCGCGCTCCAGTGCGGGTTCTGCCAGCCGGGGATGATGCTCACCGCCAGGGCGCTCCTGAACGAGAACCCAAACCCGGACCGCACAGAGATCCAGAAGGCCCTGTCGGGGAACCTCTGTCGCTGCACGGGCTACACGCAGATCCTCGAGGCGGTCGAGACCGCCATCGCAGAGTCCACCGAGTCGGAGCCCCCCCGCCCCGCTTGGACCCAAGATCACCCCCACGTCCGCGAAGACGCACTCTAGGAATACGATGGCCGCCAGAGACATTCACGGAATCGAAGCCCCCTGGACCGAGTTCAAGGTCGTGGGCAAGAGCCACCGCAAGATCGACGGCATGGCGAAGGCCACCGGCGAAGCGGTGTACGCCGACGACATTCAGCTCCCCGGAATGCTGCACGCCAAGACCCTGCGCAGCCCCCACGCCCACGCCAAGATCGTGTCCATCGACACGTCGAAGGCCGAGGCGCTCCCTGGCGTGCACGCGGTGATCACGGGCAAGGACATGCCGATTCAATACGGCGTCATCCCCTGGACACCGGACGAGACGGCGCTCGCGGTGGACAAGGTGCGTTTCATCGGCGACGAAGTCGCCGCGGTGGCCGCCATCGACGAGGACACCGCGAATGCGGCCCTCGAGCTCATCGAGGTCGTGTACGAAGAGCTGCACGCGTACATGGACCCACGCGAGTCCCTGGAGCGCGACGAGCCGCAGATCCACCCGAACCGCAAGAACAACAACGTTTCCAAGCACGTTGAGCTGGAGTTCGGCGACGTAGATGGCGCCCGCAAAGCCTCCGACGTGGTCGTCGAGGGTCACTACGAGTTCCACGGTTCGACGCACACCGCGATCGAGCCCCACTGCGCCGTAGCCAAGGTCTCACCCGAGGGTGTCCTGACGATTTGGTCCGCCACCCAGATCTCCCACTACGTGCACCGCGCCCTGGCCCGCGTGCTCGAGTGGGAGCCCCAGAAGATCCGCGTCATCCAGCCGTGCATCGGCGGCGCCTTCGGTGGCAAGTCGGACCCCTTCAGCCTCGAGTTCTGCGTCGCGAAGCTGAGCCAGCTCACGGGCCGTCCCGTGAAGATGCTCTGGACCCGGGAAGAGGTGTTCTACGCCCACCGCGGCCGGCACCCGATGTCCCTCGACTACACGACGAGCGCCACGAAGGACGGCAAGATCACCGGCGTCGACGCCAAGATCCTGATCGACGGCGGGTCCTATAGCTCGTTTGGCCTGGTCACGACCTACTACTCCGGCCAGCTCCTGACCGGGCCCTACGATTTCCCGTCGTACCGCTACGACTCGACCCGCGTCTTCACGAACAAGCCGCCCTGCGGCCCCAAGCGCGGCCACGGTTCGGTGCAGCCGCGCTTTGCGTTTGAGTGTCAGCTCGACGAGGTCGCCGAAAAGCTCGGGATGGATCCGATCGAGATCCGCCGCAAGAACTTCCACGGCGAACACACCAAGACCGTCAACGGCCAGCGCATCACCTCAAGCGGCTTCATGGAGTGCCTCGACAAGGTGGAGAAGGGCTCGGGTTGGACCGAGCGCCGGGGCAAGCTGCCCTTTGGCCGTGGCCTCGGGGTCGCGGGGTCCATGTACATCTCCGGCACCAACTACCCTATCTACCCGAACGAGATGCCCCAGGCCGGCATCCAACTCAAGGTGGATCGGTCCGGGCTCGTCACCGTTTTCAGCGGCGCCAATGACATCGGGCAAGGCTCGAACTCGGTGGTCCGCTACATCGTGGCAGAGGAGCTCGGCATGGACGCCGCGGACGTGCGCGTCATCGCCGCGGACTCGGACCTCTGCCCCGTGGACCTCGGCGCCTACTCGAGCCGCGTGACCTTCATGGTCGGTAACGCGACCATCGACGCGGCGCGCAAGCTGCGCAAGAAGATCGTCACCGCCCTCGCAGAGAAGTGGGAGGTCCCCGAGGCACGCGTGCGCCTCATCGAAGGCCGCGCCATCGACCTGGAGGACACCGAGCGCTCGATCCCGAGCCGCGAGGCCTTCGAAATCGCCGAGGCGCGCTTCGACACCCTCGGCAGCACCGGCGCCTACAACACCCCGACCCTCGGCGGCGACTACCGCGGCGGCACCATCGGCGCGAGCCCCGCGTATTCGTTCACGGCGCACATCGTCGAGGTGGACGTGGACGAAGAAACCGGACGCATCACCGTGCCGAAGGTTTGGTGCGCCCACGACTGTGGACGCGCACTGAATCCGCGGCTCGTGGCAGGACAGATCGAAGGCTCCGTCTACATGGGCATCGCTGAGACCCTGCTCGAGGACCACAAGGTCAACCGCTTCGGGCTGCACTCGGGCCCCTCCCTGCTCGACTACCGCATCCCCACGGCCATCGACACGCCCGAGATCGAGGCGTACATCGTGGAGAGCCTGGATCCCGAGGGGCCCTACGGCGCGAAGGAGGCCGGCGAAGGCCCGCTGCACTCAGCCATCCCGGCCCTTGCCAACGCCGTTTACGACGCCGTGGGCATCCGCTTGCGGGAGCTTCCCTTCACCCCCGCGAAGGTCCTGAAGGCACTCCGCGAGAAGCGAGAACAAGAATCAAAAGCAGGCGGCGCGGCCGCCGCTATGGACCGTCACCTGGGAACCCACTGATGCTGCGCCTACCGAAGTTTCGGCTTGAAGAGCCCACGACCGTCGAAGGGGCCACCGCCCTCATGGCGGAGCACGGCGAGGACGCCATGGTTGTCGCCGGTGGCACCGACCTTTGGCCGAACATGAAACACGGGCTATTCGAGCCCAAGGTCGTCGTGTCGTTGAAGCGCGTGGAGGCCATGCGCGGGATCACCGTGGACGAGGACGGCTCCCTGCGGATCGGCGCGACGACGACCCTGGCGGAGATGGCCCAAAGCGCACCCGTGCAGGCGTCCGCCCCCGCCCTGGCGCAGGCGGCCTCGCTGGTGGCCGGACCCCAGCTTCGCACCATGGGAACGGCGGGCGGCAACGTCATGCTCGACACCCGCTGCCAGTGGTACAACCAAACCCACTTTTGGAGGAAGTCGCTCGGCTACTGCCTGAAGAAGGACGGCACCGTGTGCCACGTGGTCGCCGGCGGACGCAAGTGCGTGGCGGCGGCGTCGAACGACACAGCCCCAACGCTCATGAGTCTGGGCGCGACGCTGGCCTTTGCATCCGCGGACGGCATACGCGAGGTACCCGTCGGTGAACTCTGGAAGGCGGACGGCATCTGGAACAAGAAGGCCGAGCGCTCCGAGATCCTGACGGAAATCCGCGTCCCCAAGCAGGCCGCGGGGCACCGCGGCGCCTATGGGAAGCTCCGGGACCGCGGCTCCATCGACTACCCGCTGTTTGGGTGCGCGGTGCGCATGGACCTCGGGGAAGACGGCGCCGTCGCGGGTGCCGACCTGGTTTGCGTCGCACTGGTGGCCCGCCCCCTTCGCATCAAGCGTGTGGAGGAGCTTCTGGTGGGCAAGACGCCGGGGACCGAGGCCTTTGACAGCGCTGTGCAAGAGGTCGCCGACCTCGCCTACGCCCAGGCCAAGCCCATGGACAACATCCCCGGAGACGCGGAATACCGACGGGAGTTGGTCCCCGTCTACGTCCGCCGTACCCTGCAAGCTGCCGCCCGGGGCGAAGGCCCCGTCCACCACGTCTAACTGCCCCTGGATCCCCATGCTGCGCCGCGCCCTTCCCGCTGGATTACTCGCTGTTGCTTTGACCGTGCCTTGCGCCCTCGCCCAAGGGGAAGGGGGGCTCCCTGAGCAGGATCCCATGGCGGCGCCGCCGGTGGGCGAAGCCAGTGACGATGACGTCCCTGGGGTGGAATCCGCGGATGGAATGACCGGCGCGGAAGAACTTGGCTTCGACGCCATGACGGAAGAGGAGCTCGACCAACTCCTCGCCGAGATGGAAGAAGAGGACGAGCTGAACCTCGCCGGGGACACGGACGCCGCCGGACGAATCGAGCTCCCGGGCGACCACGCCCCCATTGGCGTCATGCAGGACCACTTGCATGACAAAGGCGATTGGATGCTCTCCTACCGATTCATGCGCCACGACATGGGCGGCAACCGGAAGGCGGTCGAGCGCGTGGACGACGCCGACGTACTCTCGGTGGATGGCTTCGGCTTTTCAGAGACGCCCACGACGCTGACCATGGAAACGCACATGTTCGGGCTCATGTACGGCGTCACGGACTCGGTCACCGTCGCTGCGATGGTCCCGTTCGTGGAACAGGAGATGAAGCACCTGACTCGCTCTGGGGAACGCTTCACGACGGAGAGTTCCGGCCTCGCGGACATCACGGTGGCGGCCCTCGTACGGATCTACGAAGACGACACAAGCCAGGCCCACTTGAACCTTGGGTTCTCCGCTCCCACGGGATCGATCACGGAGACGGACACAACCTTCTCCAGCGCACCGGACGAGACGATCCTGCCCTACCCGATGCAGCTTGGATCTGGAACCTGGGACCTGCGCCCGGGCATCACCTACACCGGCCAGGAGCCGGGCTGGTCCTGGGGCACCCAAGCCCTCGCGACGCTTCGCCTCGGCCGCAACGACCGGGACTACAGCCTCGGTGACCGCCTCGACCTGACAGCATGGGGCGCCTGGCACGCCACCGACGTCGTGTCCTTCAGCACACGCATGGCCCTGAGCCGCGTCAAGAACATCGACGGCGCCGACTCGGAGCTCGACGCCGCCGCCAACCCAGCCGCCGACCCGACCCTTCGGGCCGGGACGCGTCTCGATGCTTTCGTCGGCGTGAACGCGGTGCTTGGCGCGGGCAACCGCCTCGCCGTGGAGGCCGGATGGCCCCTCAGTCAAAACCTCTCGGGCCCGCAGCTCGAGACGGACACGATGGTCACGCTTGGCTGGCAACTCTCCTTCTAGGGGCGTGGGCCGTGGCCGTGCCCTCGCGGTGGCTGCCACTCTCCTGCTCTGCGGCGCCAGCTCTGGGGATGGCGGTTGTGGGTGCCGGCCGGAGTCCCAGGATGTTGGGCCAACGACCTCATCTGAAAAGCCCCCCGAGACCTACTCCGTCCGGATGTTCCCCGTGGGGGATACCGCCATCTCGGGCGCTTGGGTGGAACCCGAGCCGCTGGTTGAACCTCCCGCACCCGGCGGGCCAACAGACGCCCGCCGGGAACCGGTGGCGTACGTCGTCCAAGACAGCGACCGGGACCCGGCGCTGGTGGCCGTCTTCGGCCTCGGCGACCCGGCGGGCCCGAAGCTGCTCGAGCCCCTGCAGATCACGGACCCGCAAGGTTTGATCGCTGGCACGTTTGCCGCGGCCCAAGCCAGGGTCCTCGACGCAAGCGGTCTCCCCCGCACAGAGCCACCCAAGCCAAGGGCGGCGCAGCAGCTCAGCCTCGACATGGAGGGCATCGCCGCCTGCACGGAGGGGGTCAAGCTCGATACCGAGTCCCCCGGCCCCCTTGGCTATGGCAGGGAGTTCTGGGTGGTATGCGAGGGCAAAGGACACCTCGTGGACGGACGGACCGTGGAAGGCAAGGGCGCTTTCCGTCGACCGAACCTGCTCCTGAAACTGGCCCCCGACGGGACGCGCCGCAGCCTCATGGTGCGGAGTGTCTTCGAGCTCCCCGGGGAGATCGCCCGCCATCAGGAGACCTATGGCCTCGAGGGCGTGGCCTCCGGGCCGAAGGGTCACGTCTACGTCGCCTTCCAGCGCGGCTGGCCGCGCGCGGGGGATCCGAAGGGATTCACACGCGTCGGGCGCTTCAATCCGGACGACCAGAGCTGGGCTTTCGCCCACTACCCACTCGACCGCTACGCCCAGAACGCGCCCGGGCCGAAGTCTCCCAAATCGTCAGATGAAGAAGCATGGGTTGGGGTTTCTGAACTGTCGCGCGCCCCGGACGGGAGGCTCCTCGTGCTCGAGAGAGACAACCAACGGGGGGACCTCGCCAGGGTCCAGAGGATCTATGCCGTGGACGTGGGAGCCATGGACTTCCGCGGCGCGGGGCCCCTCCCCGTTCTCAAAAAGGAGCTGGTCTACGACATCATCGATAACGGCGTCCGCGATCCAAGGTACGGAGTCTCCATTCGCAAGCCGGAGGCCCTCGGGGTCCTGGGCGCCCATCAGCTTCTCTTGCTCGCGGACGACGACGGCAAGCGCGGGTCCAAGAAAGGGACGCCGTTCTTCTTCCTCCGTACCCGCTAGGGCATTCCGGCGGGTCCCCTGGGGTCCTCAGTTGCGGACCCACGCAGGCCCCCACTACGCTTGGCGGGTCCCGAGCCCCTCCCCACCTCGCCCATGCCTAGCTTGAAGCTCATCACACGCGCTCTGCTCGTCCTTCTCCCCTGCATGGCCCTGGCCTTCACGGCCACGAGCTGCCCGGAGAACGCCCAGATCCCGGACGCGCGCGGAGTATTCGTGACGCCCAAGGGCGCCGAGACGGCGCGGTTTGTTCCGTGGACGGGCGAAGCCTCCGTCCAGTATCAGTTCGCCCTCCTCCGTGAAGCTGGTGGCGGTGAGCTGATCTTTGCCCCTGGGGATTATGAGCTCGAAGCCGGCTTTCGAATCGCCCGGACCAACGACCTGCGAGTCGCCGGAAGCCGCACCACGCGGCTTCACTTCGCACCCGAGCCCGCGGTGAGGCCCACCCTGCTCGCGGAAGCCACCCGGGGCGCGGTGACGCTGCGCGTGGCCAACTCCAAGACCATGCGCCCGGGCCGTTCCTATCAGGTGTACAAGGAGAGCCTCGAGGGCGACCGCATCCTCGAGTTCACGGTAAAGAGCATCGAGGGCGAAACGGTGCACTTGACCCGCGGCGTGCACATCATGGGCCACGTGAAGGACATCCCCGCCGGGTCGATCGTGATCGATGAGATCAACGCCTTCCGCGTCATCGAGTGCGAGAACCTCCTGATCGAGGGGCTTGAGATCGACGGGATGAACCGCGGGGATGTACATGGGCACACCACCTACTGCGGCGTCTACGCCGTCGGCGTCAACCGGCCCCGCCAGCTACCCACGACCTCAGGCCTCACCATCCGTGGCTGCTACATCCATGGGATGAAGGGCCGCGGCGTGTGCGTTTACAGCATGAAGGACATCTTGCTGGAGGGCAATCACGTGCACACCATCGACTCCCAAGCCATGGAGATCGATCACTTCGCCCAAGGGATCGTGCGCGGCAACACCCTCGGCGATGCCGGCGTCGGCGTGGCGCTCAACGACGCCTACGACAGCCTCGTGGAAGCCAACACTTTCCAGGACTGCCGCATGGGCGTCGGCCTTGTGAAGCACTTCGACGACGAGCCATTCAACCAAGGCAACATCGTCAGGAGCAACGTCTTCGTCGGGGGCGGGCGCGGGGTGAACATTCAGAACGGCATCAGGAACAACACCGTGACGGATAACCACTTTGGCGGACTGAAGAAGGCCAACTGGGTCGAACAGAAGGGCGGAAACGTCGACGAGCGCAACGTGGGAATGTAGTACAGAGCCAGGATCGTTTTTTCGTTTATGGAAGCAGCCTTGTTGCCCCCGGCGGGGCAACAAGGCTGCTTCCATAAACGAAAAAACGATCCTGGCTCTGTACTACTACTGGACGTTCTGCAGCGTCGAGCCCCTGCGGGCCGTGTCCACGGACTTGAGTAGCTTGCGCCCCACGCCGCGGAGCTGACGCATCTCTTCCGGGCGCCGCGTCATGCCACGCTCGACCGCCTTGCTCTTCGATTGATCGTCCACCGAAGGGTCGATCTGAATCTGGCGCGGATCCACGTCCGGGATCTTGTCCATGAACGAGTCGCTCACCGCGATGCGTGACTTGCGATCCGCCGACAGGGACTGGCCATTCCCGATGAAGCGTGACTTGTGAACGTAGGCTTCTCCGCCGCCCTCGTAGCGCCAGTTCTTGCTGTAGGCGTCGAGGGCCTGGTTGCACTCGACGAAGTCCGTGTTGACGACCGTTGCGGTGGACTCGTCCTTGCACTGGACGCCAATGTTGCACCCTTTCAAGAGGGAGTTCTGCATGACGAGGTAGCTGTGCTCCCCCACCGAGACGCCCTTGTCGATGCTATCGGTGAAACGCGTGTCGCTGATGGTGGCCTTGGCGGTCATCAGGTCCACGGAGTCGTTGCCACTGTCTTCGAACAAGCACCCCTCGAGCGACACTTCGCTGATGTCCATGTCGAGGGCATCGGCAAAGGAACGACGGAAGTTGCAGCGCAAGAACCTCACCTTCGAATACACGCCGTGCACCATGTCGTCCACGAGGTACTCGCCGTAAACCGGGTGGATAAAGGTGCGGCTGTCCTCGAAGTCGCAGTTGGCGACCGTGACGTCCTTGACCCCGTGGATCGAGAACATCGCGCTGTACTCCGCAAGGGGCTGCTTCCAGCCGGACCCCTCACGGAAGTGGCAGTGATTGAATCGGGAACCGTTCGCGCCGTGGCCCTTGATCCCGACGATGCCCCAGGGCTCTTGGCCCTCGGTGTGGGGAATGAAACGCACCGGACGGTCGGCGCTGCCTTGGGCCAAGACGCGGCCGCGCAGGAGCAGGTTCGCCCCGGGCTTCATGCGAATGGTCGTTCCCGCCGCGAAGATCACGTCCGCATCGATGATGCGGTCCCCTTCGAGCACGATCTCCCCGGAGATCACCACCGGGGGGATCCCGATGTCGTCATCCACCACGAGCTCCGTGCGGCCGTGGTCATTGGCGGTGATGTCCCGGGCCGCGTGGGCCGTTTCCCAGGAATCGGCCCCTGCCCGGCGGTATCGAATGCCCACGAGCTGGCCGCCGAGGGCCCGGTTCATGGCTGTGGTTTCGTCCGTCTCGGGGAAGGCCCCCGGGCGCGGTGCGAACTGGAGCTCGTAGCGCGCAGGCTGCATCTTGAGCCCGTTGCGCCAGGCCTCGGCGGGGTCCATGGTCGTGATCGACGGCTGGTGGCGGGCGATCAGGTCCACGCCGAGATAGATCCGGCTGCCCCGGATCGACGTGTTGCCCGTGACGTAATGGCGCTTTGGTCCGCTGATGTTGCGCCACCCGAGGGTGGTCACGAGGGGGCCCTGGATGGGACCGGAATACTGGAGTTCCAGCTCCTCAATCGGCCGGCGGCCGTTGATCTCGAGATCGATCTTGCCCGGCGACTCCGATCGGAATCGGACGAGTCCAGTGGGGTCCACGACGTGGGTTTGATGCAGCTCTTCGAAGAGCGACTCGATGCGATTCACAAGGTGAATCATGGCCCCATGAACTTCCTCGGGCTTGACCATCTGCACCTCCGTCACGAGGTTCGCGTCGAGGGCCAATGCCGGCCCGACGCGACTGATCAGGTCCCGTGCCTCCAGCAGGAAGGCCTCGTCCTTACCTAGGGCGAAGAACTCCTCAAAGGCCCTCGATCGCGCCCGGAGGAACTCCGCGTTCCGGAACAGGGCGGCGTGGAAGGGACTGGTGATCACGTCCGGCCGGAGCGGAGTCTGGGGCCGCGGCATAACGGTTCGGTGCCATCCGACAGGGTCCCAAACGATGGGCTCGAAGGCCGTCTCCCAGGGGTCGTAGTAGAGCCGCCAGTTGTGCTGCGCGTCGATGTGCACGGTGCACGCGAGGGCCTCAAACGCCGAGAACTTGGCGAAGGCCTCGAGGTTCACGAGGTCCGACAGGCGCCGCTGGCCCTCCGGCGTGGTTGCGCCTTCGATCGCCTTGAGAAGAGCCTCAAGGGGATCCAGGGCCCCCTCGTCAAAGTGGTTGTTGATCGCGGCCTTCGTCCAGATACCAGGGTGATCAAACAGGCGGTTGTCGAGGCCCTGGAGCGCGTCCATGCCCACGAGTTCGCCGGAGTAGACGTCCCCGGGCATGCGGTCGTGCCGACGGATCGTGGACTCCTCAAGCTGTTCTGTCAGGATGAAGATGCCCTGGTACTTGCCGTTGACCGCGACGTTGACCAGTTCGCTGTAGGGCGAGATCAGGCCCATGTGCGCGCCCAGTCGGTAGCTCAGGTAGTTGTTCAGGACCTCCGTCGTGCGCGGCGCGATGAGGTTGAACTTGCGCATGCCCTTGTACAGAGCCCCGCGCTTGGTCTTCACCCGCCAGGACTTCTTCCAGAAGCCCCAGTGATACACGTTGTCCCCGCGGTAACGCAGGTCCACTTTGTGCACCTCATCGCCGTAGTACATGCCGCCGTCGACGTACTCGAATCCAGAGTGTGGAAGGTCCGAGTTGAGCCGCTGGAGGCTGCCGTCCTTGATGTAGAGATGGACCGTGTCGAGGCCGGTCCCCGTGAGCTTCTTGTGTGTCCCCCAGGCCGTCGCCTTCAGCTTGGCGGCGCGAGCCATGTGGTTCGCCTCCAGCTGGCCTACCTTGAGAAGCGAGAGGTCCTGGGACGTGAAGTGGCGGACCGTGAAGTCGTTCCACCGGGCGTAAGTGCCGCGGGCCCACATCCCAAAGACGATCACCACCGGCACCGTGAGGATCCAGCTGCGGGACCAGAGCTTCTTGAGGGTCTTCATCATCGGATTCACGTCCGCGCTAGCGCGGCTCGTCGCCATTCCCTTGGCTGGTTTTCGCCGTGAACTCGAGGGATTGAGCGTGGGCCAGGGCCAACATGTCCCCGACCGACGAACCCGGTCCGAGGTCGGCGATCATGTTCTGCACCGCGGGCGAGCCCGCCGCCTCCCCAATCCACAGGGGCAGTCGATCCGCCTTGAGAACAAAGCGCCCATGGAGAGGCGCATCTTGATACTCGGTGGGCACGGGCATGCTGACCCATGGGTCCCGGGCGCCCATCGTGTAGAGGGCGTCCTTGCCCATGTACATTTCGTTGAGCTTCAGCTCGCCCTCGGGGATGGGGACCTCGAGCTGTCCGCCGTCCACGAAGATCCCCAAGCGAGGGGCGCTATAGCCGAGCCGGCTGTTCATGGGCGGGTCCAGGCGTAGGAACGCCGCCTTCTCGGGAAGCTCGAACCCAAGGGCCGTAATCTCACCGTAGCGAAGGGCCTTGATGTCGATGCGCCGCTCCTTGGCGAACGCCCCGTCGGCGCTCCACCATAGCTGCCACGTGCCCCCCACCTGTTCGAAGGCTTGCTCGGGGCGCAGCATGCGCGTGGCGTGCTTCACCAAGGCGGCCCCGGCGTCCTCCGGACGGTCGGCGGCGGTGAGGCACTTGATGTAGGTACGCGCCACGACGCCTGCTTCGGGGAGCATGTTGAAGAGCGCCTCAAGCTCCGACAGGCCGCGCTCTAGCGTGGGCCCATGATCGCACATGCGCTGGCCGAACCAGAGCCGGGTGCCGATGTCGTTCTTGTCGAGGCCGATGAGCGTCGAGCCAGCGGCCGCTGCTTCATCCAGCTGCTTCTGGTTGAAGTGGAGGTCGGCAAGCAAACGCAAGGCCTGGCGGCGGAGCCCGTAGCGCCGATCCGCCTTCTCGTAGTCGGTAAGGGACGCCGTGAGATCCTCGAGCCCAGCGATAGCGCCCTTCGGATCGGTCTTGCTCTGCTCCCGCAGCCCGACAATGGCCCGGCGCACCTTTCCTGTATGGTGCCCCACCCATTTCTCGTCGGCGAGCTGGACGTATTGCGGAGCAAACTTCCACACCGCCGCCGTCCCCACCGCGGCCAAGGCGAGGACAAAGAGCGCGGCTAAGCCGAGGTTCGCCAGGATCTTCATCGGGGAGTCAGGGTCTCTATCGCGGGGTCAGGCACAGGTGCACGGGTCGACAGCGACTGGATCAGTAGTCGACGTCGTTCTTCGAGACGATCAGAACGACCTCGGAGAGACCGTCGGCGTCCTTGAGACCCTTCACGAAGCCCTCGGGCTTGGCTTCCTTCTCGAGCTGAATATCGTAGGTCAGCTTGAGCAGGTCCCCATCCCCTGAGGGTTCGATGTGCAGAAGACTGGCACGCTTGGCGCCCTGGTTGATCTGCTCCAAGTACACCGCACTGTCCTTCGATTGGTCGAAGGCGAAGCGCAGGATGAACTCACTCTTGTAGAGGGCGCCGAAGTTCGTCGCGTGCATGCCCCAGGCGATGCCGGAGATCACGACGGTTCCGATGGCCGCCAGCTCGTAGGAGGAGGTTCCCGCTGCCATGCCGAGGGCCAACGAAGCGAAGACAAACGCCGTGTCCTTCGTATCCTTGACAACCGTCCGGAAACGGATGATCGAGAGGGCGCCGACGAGGGCGAAGGCCTTCGAGAGGCTGCCGCCGATGACCATCATGACGATGGCCACGATCACCGCGACAAGGAAGATCGTCTGGGTGAAGGACTGGCTGTACGAAAGGCCCTTGTGGGTCGCGCGATAGACCAGCGACACCACAAAGCCCAGCACGGCTGCGAGGCCCACGTTGATGAGCATCTCCGCGAGTTCGTACTCGAAGACGTCGGGCGCTGCCCCCTGGTTCGGGATCAGAGGATTGTTGCCAGTTTGAAGCAGGAAGGGGATCAACACGGTTGGGCGCGGGTGGGGTTGCCCCGAGGGAACTCGGGGCCGGAGCAGGCCGAAGGTGGGAGGATCGAAAGTCGAGGGTCAGGAGTCGTCATCCCCAAGCCCGAGGACAACGGTGCCCTCGCAGATCTTGGAGAACGACCGGCGCCGTAGCTCGTAGGACTGAATGATGCGGTGGAACCAAGACGGCACGTGGCGCCGGAACTTCAGTTCCATGACGGTGAACCCGGCGGCGACCCGGCGCGTGCGCTCGGAAGCCTTCGGGAAGAGGCGGTCGGTGTCCGTGGCCTGGAGCTGCTCATCGAAGGTCAACCGGAACTCCGGGTCGAACTTGCTGATGTAGGGGCGACGCACGTAGTCGATGAGCGCGTAAGGACGGATCTGGCGGCGGTACGTCTGGAAAAGGAACTGCGACTGCATGGGTCCCTCCTCGATGTGTTCCGAGATGTACCGAGTGAGCTCGTCCCCGCCCAATTCCGCTTGCTCTGGCCCCATATCCACGGGCGTCCGGTGCTTGAAGACGAGGTTGTTGTAGCGGCCCTTGATCTCGAGGAATCGCGGGGTCGGGTCCGAGGCACCGAAGGTATAGGTACGAAGCCGGAACTTCGAGCGGTGCATCATCCCGTCGTTCTTGTCCTGGAACGCGGTCAGGTCTGGGTCGTCCCAGTAGAGGCTCCGGACGAGGTACTTCTGTCCCTCCTGGGCCTTCACGAAGGGGTCCAGCTCGACGAAATGGCTCAGCTCCGCCTCGACCTGGTTCCGCAGGTCACGCGGAAGCAGGTATTTGAACTCGAACCTGGAGAAGTGAAGCTTGGTCGCGGTCACGGGCCGAAAGTGGAAGCCGAAAGGGGAAACCTGGGGGGAAGGGCTGAGCGGCGGTTGTGCCTGGATGATCGGCATGAACCGAGGCCGAATCTGAGACGAAAGGCCCTCTGAAGACGAGCAATTCTATCCCGCCCAAGGAGCCGGTGCCGAGTCCCGAGGGCGGCAACCGTGTTGCCCGAGCGCACCGGGAGCGCGCTGCGGCCCACCCACACGGGGAACATCGAAGGGGAGAATCCGGCGCCCGGCAGCGCCCAGCGCCCGGGACGCCCCCCCCACGCGGCGTTCACGATGGAACTGGCGCCCGTCAGTCGCCAACCGCAGCCAGCGCGATCTGAGCCTCGGCGTAGGCTGCCTTCGCGGCCTCGAGAATCTCCATGGCTCGTTCCGGGCCAGAAAATCCTTCCGCCTTGATCTTGCCGGGCCCTTTGTAGGACTCGAACCACGTCTGGATGATCGCAGTGGCACCGGGAAAACTCTCGTCCAGTCCCTCGATGGACACCACCTTTTCGAAGGGAGTGCCCGAGGCCACGGCGATGAGCTTGTCGTCCTGCTCGCCGCGGTCCAGCATCTCGAGGACGCCGATCAAGCGAACCGGCAGGATGGACCCGCGCTCGAGGGCATCGCCCAGGATGAGGACGTCGAGGGGATCGCCGTCCCCCCCCTCGGACTTGGGCAGGTAGGTGCGGGGCACCATCCCATAGTTCCCGGGGTAGCCCAGGAAACGCACGACCCGGGGCGCGTCGTCCTCGAACTGCCAGGCGAGGGCCCCGTCGTCCTTGTTGACCTCCCATTTGGCGAGGGTGCCCGCGGGGATCTCGACCACCACGTTGACGAGCCCGTCCTCTGACATGGCGGGGTAGCCGTCGACGAAGTGCTCCGGGCCCTCGATCCGCAGGACGTTGCCTGCGCTGCGGTAGCTGGGAAAGCAGCTCGCGAAGAGCCCGGCCGCCATGAGCCCGGCGGCCAGGAGCGTCGCCGACATGAACGGGGGCGCGGCGGACACGGTCCTTGGTTGAAAATGCTGGTGGTGAGGCATCGCGCGAACTGTAGCCGATCGACCGCGGCTGGGGCTATGGGTCCCCCTCCCGGGGGCTCGCGTAGGGTTCACCCCATGGTGGTCCAGTCGCCACTAGACGCGGGCCGGCCCCAGGCGCCGCCCCAAAGGGAAGCCGCCCGCGGCCGGCCCGCTCGCTCGAACCGTCGAGTCAGGACGAGGGGTCTACTGCCAGGTCACGGCCGCCGCGCTGGTGAAGTTGAAACCGGCGCCGACCTGCTCGCGGTGCCATGCCTGGAAATTCGACGTGACCCCCATCATTGCCGCGTAGACACCGGTCGACGTCGGGATCGACCCCAAGTTCCACTCGCCCGCGTTGGTGTCGAGGGTGATGACTCCGCCGGCACCGGAGTTCTTGATTTGGTTGGCCGCCGCGAATCGACCCAGGCCGCCTTGGGTGGTTGGGTTGATGCACACGTAGCCGTTGCCTGAGAAGACAGTGTTAGGAGCGATCGTGTCCAGCCCGGTGATGAAGATGCCGAACTCGTTGATCGGAAGATTGCCGGCGGTCAAAACCGCGTTGTTGTTGGCAGCCACGGCGTCACCGAAGACTTCGAAGGTGCCAGGGGCACCGGTGGCGTTCACCGCTCCGACGCAGACGGGCGTGCTGATGGCTGGGTTGGTACTGCCTTCGGCACTGAGTTCGAACCAGAATCCACTGTAGAGCCCCGCGAGGACGCCGCCGCAGGGGGTTCCTGTGTTGTTGTAGCCGAGGAACCAGTAGCAGTTCGAGCCAACACCGAGCGTGCCGGTACCGGGCAAATCCTCGATCCAGAAGCTGTCCCCGTTCTCGAAACCCGAACCGGTCCCGGGGCATCCTCCGGCCTCACCGAAGTAAGTGTTCGATCCAGAAATGGGGCTGCCTGTGAGCCACCCCGTATCCGTGTTGGCCGGGTCGCCTGTGATCAGGAACCCCGCGTTGAAAGTACCCGACCCCGTGCCTGCGTACTGGAAGCCCAGCCCAAAGGAATCGAGCGCGAGGCTCCCGTCGTAGCCCGGCGCGAGCGCGCCGCCATCGGCTTGGATGTCAAAGGTCTGACCACTGCCCACCAGGTCGAGGTTCACGAACCAACAGCCACCGGAAGGCAGTCCGGTCACGGTAATGGTCTGCTGCGCCGGCGGGGGCGGGTAGGTGCATGGCGCGTAGGTTTCATAGAAGTCCAACGTCCAACCGGCGGAAGCCGCCATCGGTTCGAAATCGCAGTAGCCGATCTGAACTTCGGTCACCGTATTGTCATCGCGAACGGCACCACCCATGGTGAAGGTCGCCGGATTCGTGGTGCCCGGAATGACCGCTGCGTCGATGACCTGACCGCCAGGCGCCGGACCGATCGGGCTGATATCGGTGTGGTAATAGCCGGATGGCGATGTGTTGCTGTAGATGTTGTCGTTGATCCCGAAGGCAGCGACGCTGTTCCGGGCACGGGTCCACGTGCCCGAGGCGAGGTGGTAGGTACCCCCATCCTTGACGGGGCCGGGAACTCGGGCCGCAGAGCCCGAGTCGACGGGGGCGACGGTTCCCTGTGCGGAGACGACCGGAACGGCCGTGGCAGAGGCGATTCCGATGAGGGCGAGTCGAATCATGTGAGTGCTTGATGCAGTGACAGAGCGAAGGGTGAATCAACGGGTATAAGGGCGCCCCCACGATTCCGTCAATGCGCTCCGTTCGCTCCCTCCCTGGCTCTACTCAGAACTTGCCTGAAGAGCTGTTCGCAAGTTGCTCTACACGTCGTTCTAGCGAGCTGGGGTTCCATCAAGCTGGGGCCCGACGGCCTGCGCGACCAACCATGCACCAAGAGCTTGGGCCCTCGCTTTCGCCCAGCGGCTACTGCCAAGTCACGGATGCGGCGCCGGAGAAGTTGAATCCGGCCCCCACCTGCTCGCGGTGCCACGCCTGGAAGTACGACCGAGTGCCGGCCATGGCGGCATACGATCCTGTGGACGTAGGAATCGCCGTGACGCTCCACTCCGAAGCGTTCGTGTCGAGCGTGATCACACCATTCGCGCCTGAGTGCTTGATCTGGTTCGCCATAAAGAACCGCCCCATCCCAACGCTCGTGTTGAAACAGATGTAACCATTCCCAAAGGTCGCCGTGCCCGCCGGGGCCGAAGCCAGGGACGTCACGAACAATCCGAACTCGTTCACGGGGAGATCCGTCACCCTGAGAAGGACGTCGTTGTCCGCCGCCACCGCGCTGCCGAAGATCTCGAGCGTGCCGGGCACACCAGTGATGTTGATCGCCCCCGTGCAAGTCGGCGTGCCGATCGACGAGCTCCCACCAGCCTCCGCGCTGAGCTCTAGCCAGAATCCTCCGAAGAGGCCAGCGAGGGTGCCGCCGCAGGGGCTGCCGGTATTGCTATAGCCTTGGAAGAAGTCTGTCTCTTATACACATCTCCGAGCCCACGAGACTAGGCATGATCTCG
>CAJXRJ010000060.1 GCA_913058555.1 uncultured bacterium | reverse complement strand
CACTGCATATCGTCGGCAGCGTCAGATGTGTATAAGAGACAGTCACAGGACAGGTCCGGTGAGTGGACGAGGGGCTTTGGGGAAAAGAAAGGAGCCGCCTCTGAGCGCATGGCGTCAGAGGCAGCTCCCTTACGTAGAGGATCGATCAGCGCTCTACGCGAGCACCGACTTGGCCTCTTCGACGAGCTTGTCGAACGACGCGGGATCGTGGATGGCGATCTCCGACAGCTGCTTGCGGTTGAGGTCCACCTCAGCCAGCTTGAGCCCGTTGATGAACTGGCTGTACGTCATGCCGCGCATGCGGGCCGCCGCGTTGATACGGACGATCCAAAGGCGACGGAACTGGCGCTTCTTCTGGCGACGGTCGCGGTAGCTGTACGCCCAGGCGCGGACGACGCTCTCACGGACGGTGCGCCAGAGCTTGCTCCGGCCGCCGCGGAAACCCTTGGCTTGCTTGAACCAACGGACTTTCTTCTGGTGGCGCGGGGCGCCGTAGGTCACGCGTACCATGGATCAGCCACCTCCCATCATGCGCTTCAGGAGATAGGCCCAGGTGCCGGTGACGATGATGGGTCGACGCTTGTTGCGCTTCGCCTTCGCGTCTTTCACGGCGTGCTGGTGGCCACGCTTGGGCCTCGAGCATTTGAGCTTGCCCGACTTCGTCATGCGGAACCGCTTCTTAACGGCTCCTTTGGATTTCATTTTCGGCACTAGTTTGTCCTCGATCAGGGGAGCTCCGTGGGCGAACTCCAGTCACGAAACCCAGCTCGTCGGCCGTGCAAGCCACTCGCAGGGGGCGGAGGACCACGAGATCCACCGCGCTTGGGGGCGGAGAGGATAGCGAGAGAAGTCCGGGCCGCGATGGATCCTTGGGCAAAAAGACGGACCAACAGGAGCCATGGGCTGAACCGGCTGTGGGCCCGCCGATGAAGCGTCTCCCATGAGCGGGAGAACAGAGGGCACCCGCCCGGTGGCGCCGAAGGCCCCAAAGTGGCCCAAATCGGTCTCCTTTGCCCCCATTTTGGACGCAAGAGCCGGCATTTGCGCCCCGTTACGCCCTGTAACGACGCCCTCACCTGGGGCCGCGTAGCCTTCCCCTGATGCTGTTGCGCCGCCCGGCTCATCAGGTCCTTCGAGCCATGGGCATGATTCTCCACAACACCCTCTGGGCGCTCCTCGCGCCCCTCGCGCCGCCAGTCGCGGCAGCCTTCGCCCTCCTGGCCCTGGCGTCTCCCGCAGAGGCCTCGACGGCGCCGGTGCCGATCCCCTTGCCCGGGGACCTGCCCCCAGGGTTTGAGGAGGCCGTGGTGCTCGACGACCTCGCGTCCCCTGCATCCTTCGATTTCATGCCGGACGGGCGGATGCTGTTCTCGGAACGCATCAACGGCCGCCTCCGGGTGGCCACCGAAGTCCCAGGCGGCAGTGGCCAATGGCAGGTGGACCCAGAGCCCTACGCCACCTTTGACGTCCCAGCGACAGGTGGTGTGCCCACAGCCCACCGATCCTCCGGCGTGCGCGGCTTCGCCTTCGATCCAGACTTCGCATCGAACGGCTACGTCTACGTCTTCTACATGAAGAACAACCCGCGCCACAACCGGGTGGTGCGGATCCGACAGGACCCCAGCGACCCGAGCCGGGCCCTGCCGGGCGAGACCCTGCTCATCGAACTGCCCTTCAACGGCTCCACCTCCAGCGGCAGCCACAACGGCGGTGCCCTGCGATTCGGCGAGGACGGAAAACTCTATATCACGACGGGTGACGGCTGGTCCGGCGGCGCCAGCGTGCAGAGTCTCTCCACCTTCACGGGCAAGGTCCTGCGGATCAACTCCGACGGCACCATCCCCCAGGACAATCCGTTCTATGGCCAGGCAAGCGGACCCTACCGAGCCATCTACGCCCTCGGCCTTCGCAACCCCTACACGCTCACGCGCGACACCGCTTCGGGGCTCATGCTCATCGGCGAAGCGAACGGCGCGGACAAGGCGGACGTGCTCCGCCTTGAGGCCGGAGCCAACTACCGCCACCAGGGTTTCGGTGGTATTGGGATGTCCCGCGGCCGATGGGCCAATGGCGCAGGCGCCGGGAACAAGATGATCTCCGGGGGCGCTTGGTACCCCGCAGGCGGGTCCTTCCCCGTCCAGTACCACGGCGCCTACTTCCTGGCGCTTTGGGGAACGAACGGGTCCAACGGTGGGCCCCCGGGGCAGCTCAGCTACCTGCGCTCCGCGGGCAACCCCACGGCCGCACTCTTCGCCGGCAACGTCGGCCAGTTCGACGGTGCGGGCACTCGACTCAAGCCCGTGCACCTGCGTGTCGGCCCCGATGGCGCCCTCTATTACTGCCTCACGAGCTACATGACCGGGGCGGGCCAAATCGTCCGCGTCCGTTACACGGGCGGGACCTCCGTCGCCGCACCGAAGTTCCTCCCGGACGGCGGCAGCTTCCCCGGGGCAGTGTCCGTGAGAATCGGTACGACCACCCCGGGCGCCACCGTCCGCTACACCCTGGACGGCACGGTCCCAACGCCCGCGTCCCCCGCCGTGCAGGGCCTGGTCATCGTCAACGCGTCGATGACCGTGCGCGCCCGCGCCTTCCTCGGTACCGAAACGAGCCAGGCCGCGAGCGCGGACTTTGTCATTGCCGGCGGTCCGAACGTTCCGCCGATCACCAACGCGGGGCCGGACCAAACCGCCGCCCTCGGGCAAATCGTCGTCCTCAATGGCGCCGCGACCACCGACCCTGACGGATCGGACCTGAACCTCAGCGAGACCTGGACCCAGATCGCAGGCCCCGCGGGCCGACTCACGAACACCGATGAGACGGCCGCGTACTTCTTCCCATCGGCGGAGGGCACGTACCGCTTCCGCCTCTCCGTCACGGACGGCTTCGATACGACCACTGATGAAACAGCGGTGTCCGTCCTCCCTTGTGTGAACGACGTGACGGATTCCCTGGTCGCTCGCTGGTCGTTTGAAGAGCAGTCCGGGAACGTCGCACTGGATAGCAACGCGGGCCTTTGGAACGGGGCCCTCGAGGGATCCAACTGGTCGAACGAGGGCGCGCCAGGACGCGGCGGCGCCCTCCATTTCGATGGCAACAGCGCTGCGCTCCAGGTGGGCATGCCAGACGTGTCGGGCACGGAGATCACGCTGACCGCGTGGATCTTCCCTGAAGACTTCGACGTCCCGGACGCCCGCATCCTCTCCAAGGCCACGGGACCCCAAGAGTCCGACCACCTTTGGATGCTGAGCACGATCCGCAGCGGCAACTCGCATCACCTGCGCGCGCGCCTGTGCGTTGGCGGCCAGACCCGAACCATCGTGGGGACGGGTCCGCCGCTCGCGACGGGCAAGTGGACCTTCGTGAGCCTCACTTACGACGGGCAGAGAATCCGACTGCTCCAGGATCTCGTCCCCGTGGCCGAGCTCAACCAAACAGGAGAGTTGGACACCAATCCGTCTGTCCCCGCGGCCGTCGGAAACCAGCCCGAAGGCGGCCGACCCTTCGACGGCCGCATTGACGAAGTGCGCATCTACTCGCGCGCGCTCTCCCGACGCGAGCTTGCCGTGGTCTCAGGGCGCACGCTCAAGGTCGACTGCCTGCCCAAGGGCCCCTCGGATCGCTAGCACTCCCCCTGTGGCATAATCGCCCGCGTGGAAGCGCACGCCGAGGACGCGGCCCAAAGGGCCGCGATTCAAACCCAAGAGGGCCATGTCCTTGTGGTGGCGGGTCCGGGCTCCGGCAAGACCCGCGTCTTGGGCGAGCGACTGCGCTGGCTCATCGAAGAGAAGGGCGCTGCACCGGAGTCGATCCTCGCGCTGACGTTCACCAATCGCGCGGCCGCCGAGCTCCGTGAGCGCCTTGGGCTCCGCCCCCGTCACAGCGGTCCCGTAAGCGATTCTGGGAGAGGTCACGCCGAGCCCTTCGTGGGGACCTTCCACGGCTTCTGCCTGAGGTTTCTGAAGCGCGAAGAGCGCCACATTCCGGAGCTGCCCACGAAGTTCTCCCTTCTCGGAAGCGCGTCCCAACGGCGACTCATGCGCGCTGTCCTGAAGGACCACGACTTTGACCTCAAGCACTACCCGGCGGGGGACACGCTCGACCGCATCCAGCGGGTGCGCCTCGCGGAGGCGCTCGGTGACCAGGGCCCGGCCCTCGGTGACCTTATCCCCCTGAAGGCGGCGTACGAAACGAAGTTGCGCGCGTCGGGGGCCCTGGACTTCGACACGCTCCTCATCCGCACCCTCCAGGCCCTGCGCTACATCCCCGCGGTCCGTGATCGCGCCCAGTCAGGCTTCACCCACGTCCTCGTGGACGAAGCACAGGACACGTCGCCGATCCAGTGGGAGATCCTCAGGGCGCTCACGGGCACCGCCATGACGCTGTTCGCGGTCGGCGATCCCGATCAATCCATCTACGCCTGGCGCGGTGCGGACAGCCGTGGACTGCACGCGTTCGACGACCGCTTCTCGGACACAGCGCAATACCACCTCAACCGAAACTATCGCTCGAGCGCCGTGATCGTCGAGGCGTCCGACGCACTCATCGGATTCAACGAGGAGCGCCTTCCGCGGCGCCTCGAGGCAGCACGCGACCGAGGCGAATCGGTCCTGTCCCTATCCGCCGACTCAGCCTTCGCGGAGGCCCGGGCGATCTCCGCCATCGCGCGCAACCTCAAGGCCGACGGAATGCCGTGGGATGAGATCGCCGTTCTCGTTCGAACGGGGGCGCAAATGCGCCTATTGGAAGCGTGTTTCACGAAGGACAAGGTCCCCTACCGCGTGCACGGCGGCGTGCCGTTCTTCGAACGCCGCGAGATCCAGGACGTCCTCGCTTACCTGCGGCTTATTCACAACCCCCGGGACCAAGACGCCTTCTGGCGCGCCATCGAGGCCCCCAAGCGCGGCGTGGGCCCGGTCCACAAGAAGCTCCTCCAGGAGGCCGTGGATGAAATGAACGGGGGCGTCTTCTGGAAGGATCAAGTCACGTTCCCGGCGGCGATCCAGTCCAGCCGCTTTTGCGCGCGCTTCCAAGCCCGTACACAAACGGGCCTGCTGGAGCTGGGCGCCTTCCTGGAGTCCCTGGTTCCCCTATCCGCCGAGCCCGCGCACGTGGCCCTAGACCGGGTCATCGAGGCTCTGCTCGAGACCCCATGGCTCGACGCCATGCCCTCCACCGAAGGCTCGGGGGACCGGCGCGATCACCTCGAAGCCCTGCAGCAGCACGCCGTCAGCTTTCACCGCAGGTACCCAGGCGACGGCATAGCCGGGTTCCTTTCGGAGATCGCGCTCATCACGCGCCGGGACGAACCGCCCGCCGAAGGGGACGACGGGGCTCCCCGCGCGCCCGCGCTCACGCTCTCGACCATCCATGCCGCGAAGGGAACCGAGTTCGACGTGGTCTTCGTGGCCGGACTCGAGGAGGGCCTCCTGCCCCATGGCCGAGCCCTATGGGACGGAGCCCGCGCTCCCTTTCCATCGGACGTGGACGAAGAACAGGGGGGGCATCCGGGTGAATCGACGGAGGGCCTGGAGGAGGAACGTCGGCTCTTTTTCGTTGCGATGACCCGTGCCCGGAACCAGTTGATCCTGACCTGGTCCCACACCCGTCACGTCTCAGGAATCAAGCGACCCGAGGCCCCCTCACGGTTCCTGGAGGAACTGCCGGCTGACCTGGTCACCCGCCTCGACCCCGATCAGCTCGACGTGCTCGCCACGCTCAAGAAGACCTCCGACACCGGATTCAGCCAAGGCGACCGCGTCGAGCACTCCCACTACGGCCAGGGCACCGTCGTCGGCTTCCTGAGCCGTGACGCGGACGCCCGCATCCTGATCGCCTTTGACACCTTCGGCGCGCAGGAGCTCTTCCTCGCCTACACCAGCTTGCGCCGCCTCCGTTGAGGCCGGGTCGATCACGGGGCGCGATCAGCGCTCCCTCAGGCGTGGACCCCTGGGGCCTCGGCGCCGACGCGCTCGACCCATTCGGTGTAGGGCCCGGGATAGACCGCCGGCTTGCCTCCGGTGAGATCCAGGACCTTCGTCGCGAGCCCGCGCAGGAACGTCCGGTCGTGGCTCACGAAGATCATGGTCCCCTCGAACTTCGAGAGGGTCTGCACGAGCATCTCCTTCGTCATCAGGTCGAGGTGGTTCGTGGGCTCGTCGAGCACAAGGAAGTTGGGCGGGTCGTACAACATCTGCGCGAGGACGAGCCGTGATTTCTCGCCGCCCGAAAGGACCGAGATTGGCTTCTCGATGTCGTCCCCTGGGAAGTCGAAGCACCCAAGAAGGTTGCGCTTCGACGGCGTGGTGGCGCCTGGGAACTCGCCATCGATCTGGTCCCAGACGGACAATGAAGGGTCGAGCACCTCGAGGGCCGACTGGGCGAAGTAGCCCATCTTCAGGGCGGCGCCGAGCTTCAGCTCACCGCCGTCCGGTTGGATCACGCCGGCCAATAGCTTCAGCAGCGTCGACTTGCCGGCGCCGTTGATGCCCATCACACACCAGCGTTCGCCCCGCTTGATCTCGAAGTCGAGCCCGTCGTAAATCGTTCGGTCGCCGTAGCTTTTCTTGATGCCCCGGAGGGTCGCTACGTCGTTGCCGGACCGTGGGGCCGGCTTCAACTTGAACGGGACGAGTTCCCGGCGCTTTGGTGGGTCGAGGCGATCGATCTTGTCGAGCTTCTTCACGCGCGACTGCACCTGGCTAGCCTTCGCGGCGTTCTTCTCGAAGCGCTCGATGAAGCGCTCCTCCTTCTTGAGCATCGCCTTCTGCTTCGCGAACGCTGCCACCTGGTGCTTGGCTCGCAGCTCGCGCTCTTGGTCGTAGAAGTCGTAGTCCCCTGAGTAGCTGACGAGCTCGCCACCATCGATCTCGATGATGCGTCCCACCACCCGGTTCATGAAGTCCCGGTCGTGGCAGGTCATGAGCAGCGTCGCGTTCATGTTCGAGAGGAAGCCCTCGAGCCACAGGATCGACTCGATGTCGAGGTGGTTCGTCGGCTCGTCCAGAAGCAGCACCTGGGGCCGCCCGATGAGCACCCGCGCGATGGAAACCCGCATGCGCCAGCCGCCGGATAGGGCCGACATGGCCCCCTCCACCTGGTCGTCCGCGAACCCGAGCCCAGCGAGCACCTCCCGCGCGAGGGCCTCCAGCTCGTAGCCGCCCATCTGCGCGTATTCCCCCTGGACCTCCCCGAAGCGCTCGAGGATCTCGTCCATGCGGTCGGCTTGCTCTGGGTCAGCCATGGCCTGCTCGAGCTCGGCCACCTCGTGGTGCAGCTCGCCGAGGCGCCCGCTGCCCGCGATGGCCTCGTCGAGGACCGATCGTTCGCCCCCGTCGGCCGCATCCTGCCGGAAGTAGCCGATCGAGATCTTCTTCGGCACCGTCACCGTCCCGGTGTCCGGCTTCTCCTCCCCCACGATCATGCGGAAGAGGGTCGACTTACCGGCGCCGTTCGGCCCCACGAGACCGACCCGGTCCCCCGGGTCAAGCTGGAGGGATCCGTCGGTGATGAGGGCCTGGCGGCCGAAGGACTTAGACACATTGCTGAGGGCGATCACGCGCACATGCTCGTGAGTCGTCTTGGGCCGGGCAACCCCTGTTTGGCGCCCAGTCAGAATTCGTGCCCGGAATGGGCCGAGTCCGGGACGGCAAGAGCGCCCAGCCGCCCGCTGCCCCGGGCTGAACGGACGGCTGGGCCCCCGGGGCGGTCCAGGGTTTCGTCCCGCACCCACGGGGTCGCTGGACCGAAAAGGAGCCGGACCCACGAAGCCGATGGCCGCACCGCGCACGCCGCTCCCATGCCCCCCGTCAGCGCATGACCTTCGACCTGACGACCTGCGATAGGCGAGCCAGCTCCTCCCGCTGCGCTTGGTCCAGCGGTCCGTTGATCAGGTTGTTCTGCTCCTCAGGGTCCTGCTGGAGGTCAAAGAACGCGGTGCCCACGCCAGGCCGTGACACGACGAACTTGTAGCGATCACCCCGCGCGATCCGATCCCAATGGTCTGGATCCAGGCGCGCGTCAAATCCATTGCGCGGGCCAAGCTCGGAGTAGATGGCCGTCCTGGAGCCGGCGCCCCCTTGCATCTGTGGTGCAAAAGAAATCGAGTCAGGACCGTCGCCGCTCAGTCGCGCCACGCCGAGCAGTTCGAGGACCGTCGCGTAGAGGTCGACGGCGGAGACCAGGGAGTCGTCGCGACCAGGGACGACCCCTGGCCCGACGGCCCAGAGCCGGGTGCGAATGCCCCGCTGGTGGGTCGAGTTCTTCCGGCCCCGCAACGGCCCCACGCTGCCGTTGTCGCTAAACACAAGGGTCGTGTACCCCTCCTCGGCGGCCGCGCCCAGAAGCCGCCCAAGCTCGTGGTCGAGTGCTTCGAGGGAGGCCATGGCCTTCTCGACATCCGTGGTGGGATTCTGAATCGTCGTCAACGCCGCAGGGGGCACGTGATATGGGCGATGGATCGCGTGGTAGCTCACGGAAACCAAGTCGTTCCGAGCACGCAGGGCCGCGACGCCGTCGTTCGTCTGATCCGTGGTCAAGTAACGACCGTCGACGTCGAGCGGAGACCCGTTGATGAACTTCCGATACCGGTAGTAGGCGAAGGGTCCTGGGTCTGGATTGAACAGCAGGCCCCGGTAGTCCTGCCACCCAAAGGACGCGGGGTGATTCAGGTCGTTGGACGGGCCAAGGTGCCACTTCCCCACCTTCGCTGTCGTAAGGCCCGCAGCGGAAACCACGCTGCCCAGGGGCCGAACCACGGTGGATGGCACACCGTAAGGATCAAGCCTCGAGATCCACGTCAGGCAGTGCACCCCGGGATAGCTCCCATGACACCCGAGATGCATCTGCGTTCTGGTGGGCGAACAGAGGCCTGTGGCGTGGAACTGCAGGAACGTCCTCCCTTCCGCGGTGAGCCTGTCCAGCGTCGGAGTGTGCGCTGCGTTCAAGACGTCGATCCCGACGTCGTCGATGTCCACCACGAGCAGGCGCTCGACGACGGGATCCAACTGACCCACCTGCGCCGACAAACGGTGGGAGGCCGATGGCGGAGCGACCATTGGGGCCGCCGCGGGAGCGACTTGGCTCGACGGCGGGAGCCACCCTGGCATGAAGGAGCCAAAGGCCGCGAGACCGAAGGAGGAGATGGATCGGTGCATACGAGCTCTGGCGAGGTTGCATCGAAGAGCGCGCTCCGTTGGACCAGAGCGCACGGCAGGAGAGAACAACCCATCTGAAGCCAAGCCTCCGAATCCCGCAAGTCCTCCCAAGCGGCGACGGCGCCAGAGCCGCAGGAATGGACGTAGGGGCGTCACCGCAGGGGCCCGTGCGGCCCCCGGAACCAACGCTGGGGAAGGCGGATTGTCCCCGTGGCGCGTCCCGCAAGCGCAGCACGACCACCCCGGGGGTCATGGGTGCCCCGAGCCAGGAATGGGCTCACCCGCCCGGCGACCGACCCCGTCGGCTAGCGAAACGGAACGGAGATGGCGGGCGTGAAGTTGCTCGTTGCGCCGCCGCCGCTCGTCGTATCGCGGAACCAAGCCTGAAAGTGACGCGTCTCCGGTGGCATGACCGCGACGCTCGTCTGGGTGGGATCCGGCAGGTCGCTTAGATCCGGCGACAACACGGCCAGTCCTGAGGCATCGGAGAGGAGGATCTCACCGGCACGGTTGAAGCGGCCAAGGGCGTTGCCAAGGCAAAGGAATCCGTCACTACCCGGCGGCTGCAATGGAGCCCTGGGCCCAAGGGCCGTCAGCCACATGACCGCCGACGCCGGGGGCCATCCCGATGCGCGAAGCTGAAGGCGGTTGAAGCTGGCCGCCCGGGTCCCCGTGGCCGACGCCGCGGCGGGACTCCCCGTGGAGTTCGGACTCGCCACGCACGTCTCGGTACCGAGCTCAGTGTCGTTACGAATCCAGAGAGGGTGCCACGGCTGGTCTGGACGGCTGTTCACCATCAGGTCGAGGTCCCGATCTCCGTCGATGTCCAGTGGCGTGAAGAGTCGAAGAAGTAGAGAGAGGGCGTCGGGGCACCGATGCGCACGCCCGACACGGGCCCCTCCCCGGGCTCACCGAAATAGATCCAGATGCCGTCGCTGGGCCTGCCGAAGTCGAACATCTCCACGGCGAAGTCATCCAAGCCCTCACCGTTGTAGTCCGCCACTCGGGCGATCGAACAGAACTCCGGCTCAGGGTCCAGGGCACGCCCCTTGAATTCGCCGTCCATGTCCTGCTGTAGCAGCGCCGCTCTATGGATAAACGACGAGGTGTTTGCGATGACGTCGGGCCGAGCGTCCCCATTGAAGTCAGCGGCCTGGGCGGACTCACTGGCGTAGATGTTGAGGTGGCCGGGAAGGTCGCCCGCCGCAGCAAAGTCCAGCTGCGGCGCCGCCGAGACGTTCGCCATGAAACCCATCGCTACGGCACCTGACCGAACGAGTCGGGAAGGGAGCGCTTTGGATCGACGGTGCATCATGGCGAACGTCTCGGCGGCTGATGGACCAAGGGCGTTGGGCCCGAATCAGCCCTTGCCGCCGTTCTTGGCCTTGGGCTGCACCTTCACCTTCTGCATGCCCTTCTTCTTGCCCTTTCCTTCGGCGGCAGCCTTCGCGCGCGCTTCGGCCATGGCGGTGTCGATGGCGGGGAGGTACTTCATGGGGTCAGCCTTGACCTTCTTCATGCAGCCCGCGCAGCAGGTTTTGACCGGGCGGCCAGCCACGACGAAGGTCTTCGACTTGGCGTCGATGGCCTTCTTGTCGTTCACCACGCAGGTGCTGATCGGGTAGGCGGGGGCCATCTTCTCGATCACCATGGCGTCAAGCTTCGCGGCATAGGTCGCGGGATCAGCCTTGACCTTGGCGACGCACTTGCCGCAGCAAACGCGGAAGAGGCGGTTGCCCACCATCACTTCCTTGGCCGTGTCCTTCCCGTTCTTGACGAGATCGGTTCCGGCGACGATGCACTTCTGCGTGGGGTAGATCGGGAGCTGCTGGGCGATGAGCTGCTCGTCGACCTTCGCGAGGAACTTGGCCGGGTCCTTCTTCACGAAGGCCGAGCAGCCGCCGCAGCAGAACTTGAGCTCGCGTCCTTCGAAGAACGACACCTGGGGCGTGCCCTTGACGTTGATGTCGCGGCCCGAGGCAGCGCAGGTGGTGAGGGTGTACGGCTCGCCTTTCCAGGGGCCGTCGTCGGCCTTCGCCGACTTGGCCGCGTCCTGTTGGGCCGGGGCGGGCTTGCCGATGGGTTGTTGTTTGACGCCCTTCTTGCCCTCTTGGGCGAAGGAGAAGGCAGCAGTCAGTGCAAGACAGAGAACGGCGATCAGAGGAAAACAGCGCATGATGGTTGGAAGTCGAAGCTAAGGGTCGATGCCCGAATCGGGCGGCGGGTCCCCATAGTGGAGCCCCCCTGATTCCCGGGCGCAAGCCCTGCGACCGATGGGTGCCAGGGCCTTGCTAAGGGAATGTTCAGGCGATGAGGTCCTCGACGACGTGCCCGTGCACGTCGGTGAGTCGAAAGCGCCTTCCCATGTGCCGGAAACTGAGGCTCTCATGGTCGATTCCAAGCAGGCGCATCCACGTTGCCTGGAGATCGTGGACGTGAACAGCACCAGGTGTGAAGCGATCCTTACTGGGCCGGATCGGCTCGCCGTCGGCATCTACGATGTTGTAGCTCCAGTCGTCGGTCCTTCCGTACGACAGTCCGGCCTTGACGCCACCGCCGGCCATCCAGAGGGAGAAGCAGCGCGGGTGGTGGTCGCGACCGAACCCGGCCTCGGTCAGAGGGCCTTGGCTGTAAGCCGTACGGCCAAACTCACCGCCCCAGATCACGAGTGTGTCCTCAAGCAATCCCCGGCGCTCCAAGTCGGTGACGAGGGCGGCGCTCGCTTGGTCCGTTTCCTTGGCCTGGGCGCGGATCTGACCGGGCAGGTTGCTGTGATGATCCCAGCCCTGATGGTAGAGCTGAACGAAGCGCACGCCGCTCTCCGCCAGACGCCTCGCCAAGACGCAGTTGGCAGCGAACGTGCCTGGCCGACGCGCGTCCTCCCCATAAAGCTCGAAGGTCCCGTCGGGTTCAGCCCCGAGGTCGGTCACTTCCGGCACGCTGGTTTGCATGCGGTAGGCCAGCTCGTACTGGGCGATGCGCGACTCGATCTCCGGATCCAGTTCGGTCTTCGCCGCGTGCCGGTCGAGCTCCGTAAGCGCGTCCAGGCCCCGCCTGCGCCGGGCACGGGTCGTTCCCCCAGGATCGCTCAAGTAGAGGACACGCTCGGCCCCCGGGCGGAAGGGCACGCCTTGGTGGCGCGTGTCCAAAAACCCGTTTCCCCATAGTCGCGCGTAGAGCGGCTGGCCCCCTTGGCCCGCGCTCACGAGGACCACAAATCCAGGCAGGTTGTCGTTCGAGGAGCCGAGCCCGTAGCTGACCCAAGAACCGAAGGACGGCCGCCCGGCCTGCTCCGACCCCGTCTGCATGAACGTCGCCGCGGGATCGTGGTTGATGGCCTCGGTGAACATCGACCGCACGATGCAGAGCTTGTCCGCGATCTTCGCGGTGTGCGGAAGCAGCTCCGACATCCACGCCCCCGAATCTCCGTGCTGGGCAAAATCGAATGGCGACCCCGCCAGCGGCAGGCTGGACTGGCTCGCGGACATGCCGGTCAGGCGCTGACCACCCCGCACGCCGCTGGGTAGCTGCTCCCCGTGTTTCTTGCGGAGGAGAGGCTTGGGGTCCAGCAGATCGATCTGCGAAGGAGCGCCCGACTGGAAGAGGAAGATGACCCGCTTGGCTTTGGGTGGGAAGCGCGGCAGCGCGGGCCCCGCCCCTTGGCCAAAGGCGTCCCGACCAAGCAGCGAGCCGAGCGCCAATCCGCCGATGCCGCTGGCGGAACGGGCCAGGAAGCGGCGACGGGAGAGGGCCAACGGGTCCAGAGGCTGGCTCATCGCTTCCACACCGCTGCGTCGAGATTCATGATGATCTGGCAGGTCACAGCCATGGCCGCGAGGGACGCCTTGTCAATCCCTTCGGGCAAGGGGGCATCTCCCTCCCCGAGGAGCATCTCGACTTCCGAGGGGCTCGACGAGAACGCCGCAAAGTCCTCTTCGTAGAGCGCCACCAAAGTTGAAAGCTCCAGCTCGTCGGGGCTCCGACCGGCCAAGCGCATGAATGCCCTCGCCACCGCGGCCTCGGGTGCCTCCGCCTCACCCAGGCAGCGGGCCGCAAGCACGCGCGCCGCCTCCACGAACTGCACGTCGTTCATGAGCACGAGCGCCTGTAGCGGCGTGCTCGTTCGCTCCCTCCGGGCACAGGACGTTTCTCGCATGGGCGCGTCGAGGGCCAGCATGTTAGGCAGGGGCGCCGTACGCTTGACCACCGAGTAGATCGATCGCCGGTAGAGCCCCTCCCCCACGCTCTGGACGTAGGCCGGGCTCATGGAGTTGCTCTCGCGCCAAAGCCCCGGCGGCTGGTACGGGCTCACGGGAGGCCCACCCATTTCCGGTTCCAAGAGCCCCGACGCAAAGAGCGCCGTGTCCCGGAGCATCTCTGCGCTCAGCCGGCCTGACGGGCCCCGGCTCAGCCAGCGGTTCTCCGGATCGCGCTCGCGACTTTCCGGGGGGACCGCTGAGTCCTGGGCGTACGTGGCCGAGAGCACGATCTCTTTGACAATGGCCTTCTGGTCCCAACCGCTGGTGACGAAGCGCCGAGCGAGCCAATCCAGAAGCTCCGGATGGGAAGGCGGCGCGCCCTGCAGGCCGAAGTCCCCGGGAGTCCCCACGAGACCGGCGCCGAAGAGCGTTTGCCACAGCCGGTTCACGGCCACGCGGGCAGTGAGTGGGTGGCCGCCCGAGACGAGCCACCGGGCCAGGCCCAAACGATCCTCCGGGACAGCGTCCCCAGGGCTGAGCAAGCTCGCCGGAACGTGGCGCTCCACGAGCGTCTCGGAAGTCCGGGGCGCGTCGTACGCACCGCGCGCAAGCCAATGGGAGGCCCTGAAGGTCGCGGCCGTTTCCCCCATGACCGGCACTTCCATCACCCTGGTCTGCCACCTGAGCAAGTCGCGCCTTGCGCCGCTCACATCCGCAAGAACCTGAGCGACCTCATCCGACTGGCGCTCTTCATCCTCGGACCTTGCCTGCCAGAGCGCGAAGATCGCGCGGATGTTTTCCCGTTCTCCCCCGAACTGAATCGAGGTCGATGACAACCATTCTTCGGCGTCCGGCTGGATGAGCCGAATCCACTCGAAGGGGCGCAATGCCCGATTCCAAAGGAAGAAGTCATCGAGAATGACACCCGGTGCGCCCGCGTCCCGAAATCTGGCCCCGAGAAAAAGGCCCTCGTTTCCCGGCAGCGGGTGTTTCGTGAGGCCATCGCGAAGCACCTTGCTCTTGGAATCCCCGTCCACGGTGAAGCGCATGTCCTTCGCCCAACCAGTTCCAAGCTGCGTGAAATGAACACGATGCCATTGGCCCGGCATGATCCGAACGTTGGACTCAATCGCGGCCGCATTGCCCGGCCAGAATCGCACGTGGCGCGCTTGAAGATGACCGTCGACCAAGACGATGTCGAAGCCAAAGTACCCCACGTCAGTCCCGCCGGACTGGTGGAGAAGGACGCCGCTCTTCAATCCCTCCGGCACCCGTAGCGAGAAGGACAGGGTGAAAGGATCCGTCGGCCCGAGGGGGCCAACGCCGGGGATCTGGACGGCGAGGTCGCCGTCTAGCTCAAGGCCGCGCCCATCCTGGCCTGCCACCCATTGGGCCGCAGCTGAGAGCTCTGCGGCAACGAATTGACCGTCGCCCCCCCCGATTCGAAGTGCGCCGTTGACCCACCGCGGCTCATCCTCAAAGTCCAGCGCGGCCACCAGACCAGGCGTCGATGGATCCGTTGGAGGGGGAGGCGATGGCTCACCGATCGTGAGGGTCAGGCCATTCCCTCCGAAGAGCTTCTCTGACTCCACCTGGGCCTCCTCGCAATCCCCCAGGATCGCAGCGACCTTGCCGAGCTTGACCTCCTGCTCTGGGGTCGGAAGGAGAAGCGTCGGTGTCGGCACCCGCGACGAGTCGTGGTAGGTACCCCACTCGTCGATGGAATTGAAGTAGCCATAGAGGCCGTAGAACTCCCTCTGGGTCACGGGGTCAAACTTGTGATCGTGGCAGCGCGCGCAGCCCAACGTCATGCCCATGACGGCGGTGCCGAGGGTCTCGACGCGGTCCACCACCGAGGCATCGATGCGCTCCGCTTGGACGCTGCCGCCCTCGTTCGTCATGCGGTGCAGCCGATTGAATGCAGTCGCGAGGCGCTGGTCGCGGGTCGGCTCCGGGAGGAGATCCCCGGCTAGCTGCTCGGTGAGGAACTGGTCGAACGGCATGTTGGCGTTCAACGACCGCACGACCCAATCGCGCCAAGGCCAGAACGGCGCCAGCTGGTCGGACTGGTAGCCCCAGGAGTCGGCGTAGCGGGCGACGTCGAGCCAAGGGATCGCCATGCGCTCCCCGTAGGCGGGCGACGCGAGCAGGCGATCCACGGTGGCTTCGCGCGCGGCGGCGGTGGGATCTGGCCCGAAGGCGGCCACCTCCTCTGGGGTCGGAGGCAGACCGGTCAAATCGAAGGTCACCCGGCGGAGCCAACGGCCCGGCGAGGCCGGCCTCGCCGGAGAGAGGCCACGCTCATCGCGCCGTTGCGCCACGAATCGATCGATGGGAGACCGCGCCCAGCCGTCTCCGCTCGCGGGCACCGCGGCCGCCGTCGCGGGTGGCTCGAAGGCCCAGTGCCGCTCGTAATCAGCCCCCGACTCGACCCAGCGCACCAGCACGGCGCGCTCCGCATCCGAGAGCCCGTGTTTGGCCTCCGGGGGAGGCATGACAAGCTCTGGATCGTCATGGGCGATCCGGTACGCCAGCTCGGAGTCCCCCTCGCCGTCGAGTTCGAGCACCCCGCTTGCGCGCGCCTCGTTCTCGAGGTCCAACCGCAGCCCCGCTTGGCGCGAGGACGCATCCGGGCCGTGGCAGAGGAAACACTTGTCCGAGAGAACCGGCAGGACCTCGGAGCGGAAGTCCGGGGGATCCTGGGTCAGTGCTGCGGCAGGGAGGGCCGTAGCGGCGGCGACTGCAACGCCAAGCCAGCACGTTCGAAGGGGAGGCAACCGCGGCCAAGTAGCCGCGATTGCCTCCCCCTCGATCGTGCTGGGTCCGTATCGCACTCGTTACCGCTATTCGGCAGGAACGTCTTCGCCGCGTTCGCGGGCGATTTCGGCCTCGCGGGCGACGCGCTCACGTTCCTTCTTGGCGGCGTTGCGCTGCGCAAGGGGAAGGGGGCTCAGGAGCATGGTCATGCGCCGGCCCTGGAGACGAGCGGGCATCTCGACCTTGGAGATGTCCTTCAGCTCCTGGGCGACGTGCTTCATGACGTCGTATCCGTGTTCGGGGTGCGCCATCTGGCGGCCCTTGAACAAGCAGACCACGAGGACCTTGTGGCCCTCATCCATGAATTTGCGACCGTCACCGAGACGGTAAGAGAGGTCGTGGGGCGAGATCGCCGGACGAACCCGCAGCTCCTTCATGCCCGACTTGGACTTGGAGCCGCTCTTGTCGCGCTTGTTCTTCTTGCTCTGTTCGTAGTTGAACTTGCCCCAGTCCAGAATCTTGCAGACGGGGGGACGAGCGGTCGGTGCGACTTCAACGAGATCGAGTCCGACGCCCTGTGCACGCTGGAGCGCGTCCTTGGTAGCTACGACGCCGGCCTGATCGCCGTTCTCGTCGATAAGCCGGACCTCGGGTACGCGGATGCGTCGGTTGCGTCGGAAATTCTGAGTGGCCAAGTAGTGTCCTCTTGAGGTTTCGGGTGGCACCGAGGGCCCTACAGCGGGCGCTCAATCTGCCAGTCAGTGTCGACCATAGGCCCTTACGGGCAATTAGGCCACACCAGTATCGGTTGGAAGCGAGAAGGGATCGAGTCAAACGGACGAGCCGCTGCGCGGTTCGCCGGGGCGAAGGGCCCCATCAGGGTCAGGCGGGGCGCCGACTGTGGCCGATTATGGCCAGGGCACCCCGGTCCGGGCCGAGCAGGTCTTGGGATCCCTTGCCCAGACACAATTCGGCCCCTAGGAGAGTCATATGGTCCTACGACGCGGAGCCGTCGCCCGTTGGCTCGGGCACCCCGTCGTGCTGTATGTAGAGCTCGCGCATTTGATGCGGATCGACCGTAGAGGGCGCCTCACACATCAGATCGGAAGCCGTGGCGGTCTTGGGGAAGGCCACCACGTCGCGGATGGATTCCATGCCCAGCGTGAGGGCCACGATGCGATCGAGGCCCACGGCAAAGCCGCCATGGGGCGGGGGGCCGTAGGAAAGTGCTTCAAGGAGGAACCCGAACTTGAGCTCGCGCTCCTCGTCCGAAAGGCCCAGCAGCCCGAACACCTTCTCCTGGGTCTCCTGCCTGTGAATTCGGATCGAGCCCGACCCAAGTTCCCAGCCGTTCATGACCAAGTCGTAGGCGCGGCTCTCCATATCACCGGGATCGCCCGCCATGTCCCAGTCCGCCGGAGCGGTGAAGGGGTGGTGCAGCGAGACGTACCGGGGCTCCGAACCGTCAGCGGGCTCGGCGTCCCACTCGAACATCGGGACTGTCTCTTATACACATCTCCGAGCCCACGAGACTAGGCATGA